>NZ_JBXAST010000001.1:0-167594 GCF_058809645.1 Azospira sp. MPR-E4
GGGCCGCTGGCGGCCCCCGGGGAGAACATCATTTTTTGCTTTTTGCGGCCGCTTTCGGCATGGCGGCGGCGACCTGCTGCAGCGACTGGGTCAGGGCGCCACCCTGCTTGATGGCGGCCAGGGCCAGGTCCTTGCCGAAGGGCAGGGTGGCGGCGGTCTGGCGGGCGCCATCCTCCACGGCTGCCTGCCATTCTACATATTGACTTTGCATGACGGGGGCCAGTTCTCCGGCGGCGGTCGTGGTCAGTTCGTAAGCGGCCTGGGCATAGGCGGTGCCGTTTTTCAGCAGGGTATGGGCCAGGCCGGTCTGGATATCCACCGCCTGTTGGACGCTGGTGCTGCCGAGCAGTTGCTTGTAGCCCGCCGCCTCGTCTTCCAGCATTTGCCGCACGGCGCCGAAATTGAGTTCGGCCAGGTTCTGGATGGTGTCGAAATAGACCTGGGTGGCCCCCAGGAAGGAGGTGGCCAAGGCGTTGTTGGCCTGGGAAAGCGAGGCCAAGGAGGCGAAGTTCAGCTTTTCTGACATGGGTGACTCCTGTTCTTGGATTGGATGGAAAACCGTCCCGGAGCCTGATGGTCGGCCATTTGCAGGCCGGCCCCGGGTCGATCCATTATTCAGCGATCGTTTAATAATGACAAGGGGCTCTTTGTAACCGTCTGTGCCTGGCCGAACGTGATATCTTTGCGCTCCGAATATGAGCCCGCCACCTTCATCCCCGCGCCGTCCCGGGCGCCCCCGCAGCACCGATGTGGACAGCCGCGAAAAGCTGCTGGCCGCGGCCTTGCTGGCTTTCTCCGAACTCGGTTTCGCCGGCGCCAGCCTGCGGGCCATTGCCGTCTCGGCGGGGTTCGACGTGGCCATGATCTTCCACCACTTCGGCTCCAAGGAGGGACTGTGGCAGGCGGTGGTGGAATCCATGGCGGCCGATTTCCAGCAGTCCCTGAGCCATGAGCTGGTGCCGCTGATGGAAGGGGATTGGCCCATCGCCGAGCGGGTCACCCGGGTGCTGGACGTGTTCGTGGAAAAGCTCATCGAGCGGCCCGCCGTGACCATGCTGATCATGCGCGAGATGCCGCTGCCGGGGGAGCGCCGCGACTTCCTGGTGGCCCGCCTGCTGCGTCCCTCCTGCGACGGCCTGGTGCCCTTCTGGCTGGAGGCCATGGAGGCGGGGCTGCTGCGTCCTTCCGACCCGGTGCTGTTCCACGTCGGCATTTTCGGGGCCATGGCGATGATCCTGGCCTTCCGCGACGTCCTGCCCCGGCTGGGCTCGGCGGAGATGGACCTGGCGGAGATCAAGGCCCATCTCTACCGCGGCCTGCTGGCCGACCCGGCCTGAGGCACGGGCAAAAAAATACCGGACGATGGAATCCGTCCGGCCAAGGGGGAGCCTACGTGCAGGCTCTGTTCGGAGCGCCCGGGGGAGTCGGTACTGCAGCGCCCATCTCTATTAATAGATGGCATTGGAATATTTGTCGATGCTTTTTTAGGCCGGCGACGATTCCATTTTCCCGGGTGGCATACGGGGCGGCAGGCGGGCCGCCGGTGGCGGACGGCCGCCCCATGCGGAATTTCTGCCTATGCTGGCGGTCGTATCTGATATACCTTCTGGCCCTGTTTTCTTTTTTCAGCGTGCAGGCCCCGTGACTCCCACCCCCGACTATTCCAAGATGACCGGCAAGGAACTGGATCGCATTGCCCATGTGATCCGTCCCGGCGGCTGGTCCGTGGCCGGGGGGCGGCCTATTTCCACCCTGCTGGGGTCCTGTGTGGCGGTGTGCCTGTTCGATCCCCAGCTGAAGATCGGCGGCATGAACCACTTCCTCCTGCCCAGCCGGGGCAAGGACCGGGAGCTGGACCCGGACACCATCCTCTCCGGCGACTATTCCATGGAAGTGCTGGTCAATGCCCTGCTGGCCCAGGGCGGCCAGAAGCGGCGGCTGGTGGCCAAGATGTTCGGCGGCGGCAACATCGTTTCCGCCATCCTCACCTCCATCGGCGAACGCAATGTGGATTTCGCCACTGAGTGGCTGCAGCGGGAAAACATCCCGGTGCTGGCTTCCGACGTGCTGGGCCCCTGGTCGCGCAAGGTGGTGTTCGTGCCGGGCACCGGCGACGCCTTCTGCATGCGCATGCCGGTGACCCAGAGCATCGTCGCCCAGGTCAGCCGGGAGGAAGAGGCCTACGCGAACAGCCTCTCCAAGCCGGCACCGCCGGCAGGCAAGAAAATCGAGCTGTTCTGAAGCCCATGCCCCGGGATGCCCAGGGGACGGGCATCTTGCGGCATCCTGCCCCGTCTGCCGCGTCCCTGCTGCTTTCCAGACCAGGTGCTATGAGGGAGCCCTCCGGGCCGGTCCGGGGGCTGGCGCCGCGTTGCCGCTGCCCCCGGGTGGCTTTCTCTCAGCTGGCCAGTTCCGGCCGTTCCCGGAACTCTTCCAGGGCTTCCGGATTGGCCAGGGCCTCGACGTTTTTCACCGGCCGCTGGTGCACCACGTTGCGCACCGCCAGTTCCACGATCTTGCCGCTCTTGGTGCGGGGAATGTCCCGCACCTGCACCACCTTGGCCGGCACGTGGCGCGGCGTGGTGTTGCGGCGGATCTGCTCCTTGATGCGCACGCTCAGGGCGTCGTCCAGGGTGAGGCCGTCGCGCAATTTCACGAAGAGCACCACCCGCACGTCGTCGTACTTGCCCGGGGGCCAGTCCTGGCCGATGACCAGGGATTCCACCACTTCCTCCAGCTGTTCCACCTGCCGGTAGATTTCCGCCGTGCCGATGCGCACGCCCCCCGGGTTGAGGGTGGCATCGGAGCGGCCGTAGATGACCATGCCGTTGTGCTCGGTCAGCTCGGCGAAGTCGCCGTGGCACCAGACGTCGGGGAAGCGCTCGAAGTAGGCGGCGTGGTACTTGGCCCCGTCGGGGTCGTTCCAGAAGCCCACGGGCATCACCGGGAAGGGCTTGGTGCATACCAGTTCGCCCTTTTGCCGGCGCACCGGGTTGCCGTCGTCGTCGAACACCTCCACCGCCATGCCCAGACCCCGGCACTGGATTTCGCCACGGTAGATGGGCAGGGTGGGGGCGCCTAAGACGAAGCAGGAAATGATGTCGGTGCCGCCGGAAATGGAGGCCAGCTGCAGTTCCGGCTTGATGTCCCGGTACACGTAGTCGAAGCCTTCCGGGCTCAGGGGGCTGCCGGTGGAGAAGAGGGCGCGCAGGGCTTGCAGCTGGTGAGTCTCCCGGGGCTTGAGGCCCATCTTGGCGGCAGCATCAATGAACTTCGCCGAGGTGCCGAAGTGGGTCATGGCTTCCGCATCGGCGTAGTCGAAGAGGACCTTGCCATTGTCGGCGAAAGGGCTGCCGTCGTAGAGCAGCAGGGTGGCACCGGAGGCCAGGCCCGAGACCAGCCAGTTCCACATCATCCAGCCGCAGGTGGTGAAGTAGAAGACCCGGTCGCCGGGCTTCACGTCGCCCTGCAGCTGGTGTTCCTTGAGGTGCTGCAGCACGGCGCCGCCGTGGCAATGGACGATGCACTTGGGCACGCCGGTGGTGCCCGAGGAATACATGATGAAGAGGGGATGGCTGAAAGGCAGGCGGGCAAAGGCCGGCGCCGTGGCGGAGAAGGGCGCCAGGGCCTGATCCCAGGTCACGGCCTTGGGGATGGCGCCGATATCGGGTGTGGCGGCCAGGTAGGGCACCACCACCACCTTCTCCAGGGTCGGCAGCTGGGCGGCGGCCTCGGCGTTCTTGGCCAGGCAATCCACGGCCTTGCCGTTGTACCAGTAGCCGTCCACGCAGACGAGGACCTTGGGGCCGATCTGGCCGAAGCGGTCCAGCACGCCCTGAACGCCGAAGTCCGGAGAGGCGGAGGACCAGATGGCGCCCAGCGAGGCGGCAGCCAGCATGGCGATCAGGGTTTCCGGCAGGTTGGGCAGGTAGCCCGCTACCCGGTCCCCGGGCTGCACGCCGGCGTCCTCAAGGAACTGTTGGAAGCGGGAGACTTCCGCACGCAGCTGGTCCCGGGAGAGGCGGCGCTTGACCTTGTCCTCGCCCCAGAAGACCAGGGCGTCTTCCGGGCCGCTGAAACGCAGCAGGTTTTCCGCGTAGTTGAGGCGGGCCTCGGGAAACCAGCGGGCGCCGGGCATTTTGTCGCCGTCTTCGAGGACGGTGCCGCCCTTGTCGCCGACCACGCCGCAGAAGTCCCACAGCAGGGACCAGAAGGCGGCTGGCTGGTCCACGGACCATTGCCAGAGGGCGTCGTAATCGTTGAGGGGAGCGGCGGCCGCCTGGCTGGCGGCGCCCATGAAGCGGGTGAGGTTGGCGGCGGCTACCCGTTCGGGGCCGGGCCGCCACAGCAGATCGTGGGCGGTGTTCATCTTGTCTCCATCGTTTTTATGGGAGACGGAGGTACGTTGCCCCCGTCTCCGGGTGCTGCCGGGATCTAGAGGTCTTGCAGGCTGGCCCGCAGGCTTTCCGGAATGGGGGCCGACTTGCCGCTGCCGGTGTCGATCCACACCACCTTGGATTCGCCGGTGGCGTAGAGGGTGTCGTCCCCCACCAGGCGCAGTTCGTAATGGGTGGGAATGGAGGAGCGCCCGGGATGGCCGGCGAAGAGCTTGACCTCCACCGTGCCCGGGTAGGTCAGGGGCAGCAGGAAGGTACAGGAGGCATTGACGATGACCGGGCCTTCGCCCACCGGGCCCACGGTGTAGCCCAGCTGTTCCAGCCATTCGCAGCGGGCCTGTTCCATGTAGCGGAAGTACACCGTGTTGTTCACATGCCCGTAGGCATCCATGTCGCCCCAGCGGATGGGGATATGGCTGGTGAGGATGAGTTTACGTTTTGTCTCCATGGTATTTTCTTGTGTGGTTTGGGGTGATTGAAACGCTACCATACGTTAGCGTATAGTATTCGCAAATTTTGGCTTGTAACAATCCCATAACAACAATCTGAACGGAGCGAGGACATGCAACGCGAATCCATGGAATACGATGTGCTGATCGTCGGCGGCGGCCCGGCCGGTCTGGCGGCGGCGATCCGCCTGAAGCAGCTGGCGGCCGCCAACGGGCAGGAATGCGGTGTCTGCCTGATCGAAAAGGGCTCCGAAATCGGGGCCCACATTCTGTCCGGCGCGGTGATGGACCCCAAGGCCCTGACCGAGCTGATCCCCGACTGGAAGGAGCAGGGCGCTCCCCTCAATGCCCCGGTCTCCGAAGACCGCTTCTTCATCCTCTCCGAGGACGGCGGCTGGCAGGTGCCCAACGGCCTCCTGCCCGGCTGTTTCCACAACGAAGGCAACTACGTCATCTCCCTCGGCAACGTCTGTCGCTGGCTGGGCCAGCAGGCCGAAAACCTGGGCGTGGAAATCTACCCGGGCTTTGCCGGCGCCGAAGTGCTCTATAACGAGGACGGCTCCGTCAAGGGCGTGGCCACCGGCGACATGGGCCGCCTGAAGGACGGCAGCGAAGGCCCTGCCTTCCAGCTGGGCATGGAGCTGCATGCCAAGTACACCCTCTTCGCCGAAGGCTGTCGCGGCCACCTGGGCAAGCAGGTCCAGGCCAAGTTCAACCTGGCTTCCGATGCCGATCCCCAGGTGTACGGCATCGGCATCAAGGAACTGTGGGAGATCAAGCCCGAGAAGCACCAGACCGGCCTGGTGGTGCACACCGGCGGCTGGCCCATGGACAACGACACCTACGGCGGCGGCTTCCTCTACCATATGGAAGACAATCTGGTTTCCGTCGGCTTCGTCGTCGGCCTGGGTTACGACAATCCCCACCTCTCTCCCTACGAGGAGATGCAGCGCTTCAAGACCCATCCGAAGATCCGCGAATTCCTCGAAGGCGGCAAGCGCGTCTCCTACGGCGCCCGGGCCATCACCGCTGGCGGCCTGCAGTCCCTGCCCAAGCTGACCTTCCCCGGCGGCGTGCTGATCGGCGACGATGCCGGCTTCCTCAACGCCTCCCGCATCAAGGGTTCCCACTGCGCCATCAAGAGCGGTTCCCTGGCCGCCGAAGCCTGTTTCGAGGCCCTGGCCGCCGAGCGCAGCTTTGATGAACTGACCGCCTATCCGGAGAAGTTCAAGGCCTCCTGGCTCTACGAGGAACTGTACAAGGCCCGCAACTTCAAGCCCTGGATGAGCAAGGGCCTGCACTGGGGCGGCTTCATGTTCGGCGTGGATCAGAAGCTCTTCGGCGGCAAGGCGCCGTGGACCCTGCACCACAGCGGTCCGGACCACCTCAAGCTGAAGAAGGCCAAGGACTGTACCCCCATTGCCTATCCCAAGCCCGACGGCGTGCTCACCTTCGACCGGCTGTCCTCCGTCTTCCTCTCCAACACCAATCACGAGGAAGACGAGCCCTGTCACCTGCAGCTGAAGGACGCTGCCGTGCCGATCCAGGTCAACCTGGCCCAGTACGACGCGCCCGAGCAACGCTACTGTCCGGCCGGGGTGTACGAAATCCTGCGGGAGGCCGACGGCTCCAATCCCCGCCTGCAGATCAACGCCCAGAACTGCGTGCACTGCAAGACCTGCGACATCAAGGACCCGACCCAGAACATCACCTGGGTGGTGCCCCAGGGCGGCGAAGGGCCGAACTACCCCAATATGTAACCGTACGGTCACCTTCTTGTCCTAAAATGCGCCGTCCCCGAGACGGCGCTTTTTTTTTATGTTCATCCGTTGCCTTGCCCTGTTCCTGCTGTGGCCTTCCCTGGCCTTTGCCGCCCGGCCCTTCGTCACCGACGATGCCCGGCTGACCACGGCCGGCAGCTGCCAGCTGGAAAGCTGGGCCCGCATCTATCCCCAGAGCCGGGAACTGTGGATGCTGCCGGCCTGCAATCCGGGCGGCAATTTCGAGATCACTGCCGGGGCCGGCATGGCCCACAACGACCACGCTCCCCGCAGCGACGACTATGTGCTGCAGGCCAAGACCCTCTTCAAGCCCCTGGAAAGCAACGGCTGGGGCTGGGGTCTGGCGGTGGGAAAGATCGCCCATCCGGGCGTCAATGCGGGGCCCAACCTGCTGGGCAATACCTACGCCTACCTGCCGGCTTCCTTTTCCTTCCTCGACGATCGGGTGGTGCTGCACACCAATGTGGGCTGGCTCAAGGACCGGGCCAGCCAGCGTCACAACCTGACCTGGGGCCTGGGGGGCGAGTGGTGGGTGCATGAGCGGGCCAGCCTCATTGCCGAGTCCTTTGGCGACAACCGGGTCAAGCCCTACTGGCAGACCGGCCTGCGCTTTTTCGTGGTGCCCGAGCGGGTCCAGGTGGATGCCACGGTGGGGCGCCAGGTGGACGGGGGCCGGGACAGCCAGTGGTTTTCCGTGGGCCTGCGGCTGACGCCGGATCGCTTCTTCTGAGTCAAACGCACCATCCCGGTGCCCACCGGGAAAGTCGGCGAAGGACTGCTCCATCCTGGTGCATTGATGGCGGTTGCGGTGCGGGGTGGATGTCCGGCGCGGCCCGTAATCCGGTCAAAGGCCAGGGGTGGCCCGGGGGTTGCTAAGCAAAGCTGTCATCTCTCCTGGCTCTGCATCCCCATGTGTCTCTTTCTCAAGTACGACGGACCCTACGTTCCCTCCCTCTGGCCGATCCTCGGCGGCCGCCAGGTTGATCGCCACGTGTGGCGCTTCGATGCGGCGGACAACGCCGCCCTGGACCAGCTCATGGAAAGCCTGGCGGCGGAAACCAACCGGGAAACCCTGAAGGAAACCCTGGCCGTCCACTGCGACCAGAGCGAGGCCAGCCTGGGTCTGGTGCCCACTCTGCAACTGGCCCTGCCTTTCAACACCCTCTACGCCCGCCGGCTCCACGCCTGGATGCTGGGGGACCTGCGGCCCCATGTGCGCATGCACTTCCAGCCCCTGGTGGACATGACCCAGGACGGCCAGGTGTTCGCCCTGGAGGCCCTGTGCCGTCTGGAGCATCCCCAGGGACGCCTGCTCAGCGGCGCCGAGGCCTTCCATCTGGCCGGGCAGCTGGGGCGGGAGGCGGACCTGGACCTGGAGTGCCAGTTCATGGCCCTGGAGGCCAAGGCCAACCGCATTCCGGCGGGCACGCCCCTGTTCCTCAACGTGCTGCCCCAGAACATGCTGCACAGCCAGTGGACCCAGCGCATGGTGGAGCACCTCAACCGCCTCGGCATTGACCGGCGCGAGGTGGTGATCGAAGTGGTGGAGTCGGAGCGGGTAGACCCCAATGTCCTCGCCGACAGCTGTGAAGCCCTGCGCACCCTGGGCTTTCGCATCGCCCTGGACGACATGGGGGCCGGCTTCAACGGCCTGTCCACCCTGGCGGCGGTGCGGGCCGACTTCATCAAGGTGGACCGCAGCATCGTGCACGGCGCCCAGGGCAGCCGGGTGCGCTCGGTGCTGCTGGAGGCCATCGTCTCCATGGCCCAGCGCCTCGGCGCTACGGTTATTGCCGAAGGCCTGGAGCGGCCGGAGGACGTCAATTTCGTGCGCGACATGGGCATCAGCTATGCCCAGGGCTTCTATTTCGCCCAGCCCCAGCTGCTCACCGAGCCGGAGGTGGCGCCCCTGCCGCGCCAGGACGATTCCTGCCGCTCCCGGCCCCGGGACCGTTTCCAGCTGACGGACCTGATGGACCCCTGGCAGTCCATCGACCTGCGCGCCTCGGTGCCGGAGGCGCGGCAGATCTTCCAGGAAGCCCCGTCCCTGCCCCTGGCCATCGTCACCGACCAGGGCCAGCCCATCGGCCTGGTGCGGCGGGGCAAGGTGCTGTCGGCGGCGGCCCGCACCCTGGGCAAACTGTGCGAACCGGTGGCGCGCAATCTGCCGCACCGCCTGACGACGCCGGCCCTGGCCCGCATCCTCTACCACGACCGCAAGGATTCGGATCCCTGGGTGGTCACCTCCAACGAGGGGCAGTATCTGGGGGTGATCCATCCTATGACCCTGATCGCCCAGATGCTGGCGCGGCGGGAAAACGGCAGCAACCTGCATCCGCTCTCCCACCTGCCCACCGGCCCCAGCCTGCGCCATACCCTGGAATCCCGCTTGGCGGAGAACCAGACCGTGTGCCTGGTGTATATCGACCTGGACCACTTCAAGGCTTACAACGACCGCTACGGCTTCATCCGCGGCGATGCCATGATCCGCACCCTGGCCGAACTGCTGCGCCATACCTTCGTCGGCCGTCCCGAATGTCTGCTCGGCCACATCGGCGGCGACGACTTCATCCTGGTCATGGAAAGCATGGGGCCGGGGCTCACCGACGAACTGCTTTCCATCATGGAACAGTTCCAGGCCCTGGCCTCCCACCTCTACGACCACGAGGACATCGCCCGGGGTCATTTCCTTACCGACGACGGCCTAGCCCATCCCATCGCCAGCATCTCGGTGGCAGTGGTCAATGCCAGCACCGGCCGTCTGGCCAATGCGGTGGCGGCGGCGGAACGGGCAGCGGCCCTGAAGAAGGTGGGCAAGGTGGAGCAGGGCAGCGTCATCGTGGTGGAAGGCGTGCCGCCGGCCATGATCAAGCAGCAGCACAACCACGGCCTGGGCCTGTGGAAGGAAAACGCCATTGCCGCCCTGGCCGACTTCATCGGCGCGCCCCGCAGCCGGGACCCCCACGCCCTGGATGCCTGGTTCCGCAGCTATCCCTTCTTCGAGATGGTGTTCGAACTGGATGGTGCCGGGGTGCAGCGCTACCCCAACTGGATCAACCCGGACATGTACGGCCGCATCAAGGCCGGCGGCGTCGGCGTGGACCGCAGCGAACAGCCCTATTTCGCCCACGTGGCCGAAGGGGGCCAACCCTACGTGTCGGAAATCTACCTCTCTTCGGCCACCGAGGATTTCTGCATCACCCTGGCCGTGCCCCTGCGGGAGGGCAGCGTCATCGACGGGGTGCTGGTGGCGGACATCAACATCAGTTCCATGGCCAGCCTGACCCGGCGCTTCCATCTGGACCACGAGGCCCAGGCCGCCTGATTGGTTCCGGCGGCAGAAAAGACAACGGGCCCCGCAGGGCCCGTTGTGAGGTGCAGCGACTGCCGCTAGGGGATCAGAACAGCTCTTCCGCCAGGGCCAGGGTGCCGGTGGCGCCATCGACGATGGAGTCGGTCAGGCCCTGGGCCTTGGTCAGCTGGTGATCGGCGAAGAAGCGGGCGGTGACGATCTTGGCAGCGTAGAACGGGTCGCTGTCGCCGCCGGCGATCTTCTCCTGGGCCACCAGGGCGGCCCGGGCCATCTGCCAGCCGCCGGCAACGATGCCCAGCAGACGCAGGAAGGGCACGGAACCGGCGTGGGCTGCCTTGATGTCGTCCTTGAAGATGGCGACGATCCAGTTGGCGGCCTGTTCCAGGGCATCCACGCCAGCGGCGAAGCGCTTGCGGATGGCGACGAAGTCGGCGCCGTTCTGGGCTGCCAGCTTGGCGTCCAGCTTGCGCATCTCGGCGATCACGGCCTTGATGGTGGCGCCGCCTTCGCGGGCCATCTTGCGGCCGATCAGGTCGTTGGCCTGGATGGCGGTGGTGCCTTCGTAGATGGCGGTGATGCGGGCATCGCGCAGGTGCTGGGCGGCGCCGGTTTCCTCGATGAAGCCCATGCCGCCGTGCACCTGCACGCCTTCGGAGGCCACCTCGATGGACATCTCGGTGCTGTGGCCCTTGACCACGGGGATCATCAGGTCGGCGAAGGCCTGGTTGGCAGCGCGGACGGCTTCGTCCGGATGGTGCTTGGCGGCGTCCATGGCGGCGGCCACCACGTAGGCCAGGGCCCGGGCGGCTTCGGTCTGGGAACGCATGCTCATGAGCAGGCGGCGAACGTCCGGGTGCTTGAGGATGGAGACCTTGGGGCCGCCGCGCACGCCCAGTTCGGTACCCTGGATGCGGTCCTTGGCGTACCACACGGCCTGCTGGTAGGCACGCTCGGCCAGGGCCACGCCTTCCATGCCGACGGCGAAGCGGGCGGCGTTCATCATGATGAACATGTATTCCAGGCCGCGGTTTTCCTCGCCCACCAGGTAGCCGACGGCACCGCCGTGGTCACCGAAGGCCATGACGGCGGTGGGGCTGGCGTGGATGCCCAGCTTGTGTTCGATGGAGACGCAGTAGGCGTCGTTACGTTCGCCCAGGGAGCCGTCGTCCTTGACCATGAACTTGGGCACGACGAAGAGGGAGATACCCTTCACGCCTTCCGGTGCATTGGGCAGGCGGGCCAGCACCAGATGCACGATGTTCTCGGTCATGTTGTGGTCGCCGTAGGTGATGAAGATCTTCTGGCCGAAGATCTTGTAGCTGCCATCACCCTGGGGCTCGGCGCGGGTGCGCACGGCGGCCAGGTCGGAACCGGCGCTGGGCTCGGTCAGGTTCATGGTGCCGGTCCACTCGCCGCTGACCATCTTCGGCAGGAACTTCTGCTTCAGGGCGTCGGAGCCGGCGGTCATCAGGGCCTCGATGGCGCCGGTGGTGAGCATGGGGCACAGGGAGAAGGCCATGTTGGCCGACTTCCACATTTCATTGACGGCGGTGGAGATCAGCTTGGGCAGGCCCTGGCCGCCGAACTCGGGGGAACAGGCCAGCGCGGTCCAGCCGTTCTCGGCGAACTGGGTATAGGCTTCCTTGAAGCCGGCGGGCACGGTGACGGCCTTGTCGTGCCACTTGGAGCCTTCCTGGTCGCCGCTGAAATTGATGGGGGAGAGGACGTTGCCGGCAAACTTGGAGGCTTCCTCCAGAATGGCGTCGGACAGGTCCGTGTCCACTTCCTCGTAGCCCGGCAGTTGCACGACCTGTTCCAGGCCGGCCAGCTCTTTCATGACGAAGTGCATGTCACGCAGGGGGGCATTGTATTGACTCATTCGCGCTTTCTCCTTTGATTAATGGTTGTTGCTTTTGGGTTACTTCTTGGCGAGATAGATGGAATCGTCGAAGGTGCTGATCCACTGGGGGCGGTACACCACCAGGATGGTGACGACCATTCCCGTCAGCCAGGCTTCGGAAAAGCCCAGCAGCAGGAAATAGGGCAGGTAGTCGTCGAGCAGCTTCTCCAGCGGGTAGGCTCCGCCCAGGTAGAGCAGGGCGCTGGCGGCGACGCCGGTGGCCAGGATGGTCAGGGCCGAACCGAAGAAGCCGTTGGCGAAGATGAAGACGAAGGGGTTCTTGCTCAGCCGGCGCTGGTTGAAGCGGTAGATGCCGTAAGCCAGCAGCACCGGCAGGCCGGCCATGACCAGGGCGTTGAGGCCGAAACTCTCCCAACCGGCAGCGCCGTTGACCGTGATCCCGGCCAATACCAAGGAAAGGCCGACGAAGGCCAGCCAGGGGCCGAACTCCAGGGTGAAGGTCATGGCGCCGAGGAGGTGCAGGTCGAGCCCGGGCAGGACGCCAGCCTTGATGCTCCACAGCAGGGTGAGGATGACGATGGTGCCCAGCCAGACATTGGACTGGGCACTGTCGCCGAGCCGGCCCCAGGGGGCGCGGCGCAGGGCCAGCAGGAAGACTGCGGCGAACAGCCCCCAGCCCAGCCAGTGCAGGGCCGGGTCGAGGAGGTTGTCCGGCAGATTCATGCCCGGCTCCTGCGGTGCTTGCTACTGCCTTAGACGGCGGCGGCCAGTTGGGGCACGACCTCGAACAGGTCGGCCACCAGACCGTAATCGGCCACCTGGAAGATGGGGGCTTCCGGGTCCTTGTTGATGGCGACGATGACCTTGGAGTCCTTCATGCCGGCCAGGTGCTGGATGGCGCCGGAGATGCCGATGGCGATATACAGCTGGGGCGCGACGATCTTGCCGGTCTGGCCCACCTGGTAGTCGTTGGGCACGAAGCCGGCATCTACGGCGGCACGGGAAGCGCCCAGGGCGGCACCCAGCTTGTCGGCCAGGGGCTCCAGCAGGGTCTTGTAGTTCTCCCCGTTACCCAGGCCGCGACCACCGGAAACGATGATCTTGGCGGCGGTCAGCTCGGGGCGCTCGCTCTTGGTCAGTTCCCGGGAGACCAGCTTGGACTTGCCCAGGTCGGGGCCGGCGGCGATGGCTTCGACTGCGGCGGAACCGCCTTCGGCCACGGCTTCAAAGCCGGTGGTACGCACGGTGATGACCTTCACGGCATCGGCGGACTGCACCGTGGCCAGGGCATTGCCGGCGTAGATGGGACGCACGAAGGTGTCGGCGGACTCGACCCCGACGATGTCGGAGATCTGGGCCACGTCCAGCAGGGCGGCGACGCGGGGCGCGAAGTTCTTGCCGTTGGTGGTGGCGGGGGCAACGATGTGGCTGTAGCCGGCCGCGTTGGACACCACCAGGGCAGCGACGTTTTCAGCGGTCTGGTCGGCGTAGTGGGCGGCATCGGCCACCTTCACCTTGGCCACACCGGCCAGCTTGGCGGCTTCGGCAGCGGCGCTGGCACAGCCGGAACCGGCCACCAGCACATGGATTTCACCACCGATCTTGGCGGCTGCGGTGACGGCGTTCTTGGTCGCCGCCTTCAGGGATTGGTTGTCGTGTTCGGCAATGACGAGGATAGCCATTAGATCACCTTCGCTTCGTTCTTCAGCTTGCTCACCAGATCGGCCACGTCGGCCACCTTGACGCCGGCCTGGCGCTTGGCGGGCTCGGCCACCTTCAGGGTCTTCAGACGGGGGGCCACGTCCACGCCCAGGTCTTCCGGCTTGATGGTTTCCAGGGGCTTCTTCTTGGCCTTCATGATGTTGGGCAGGGTGGCGTAGCGCGGCTCGTTGAGGCGCAGGTCGGTCGTCACCACGGCCGGCAGGGCCATTTCCAGGGTTTCCAGGCCGCCGTCCACTTCACGGGTCACGGTGGCCTTGCCGTCGGCGATCACCACCTTGGAGGCGAAGGTGGCCTGGGGCCAGCCTTGCAGGGCGGCGAACATCTGGCCGGTCTGGTTGGAGTCGTCGTCGATGGCCTGCTTGCCGAAGATCACCACCTGGGGCTGTTCCTTGTCGGCCACGGCCTTGATCAGCTTGGCCACGGCCAGGGGCTGCAGGTCGGCGTCGGATTCGATCAGGATGCCGCGGTCGGCACCGATGGCCATGGCGGTGCGCAGGGTTTCCTGGCAACCGGCGACACCGGCGGAGACCACGATCACTTCGCTGGCGATGCCGGCTTCCTTGAGGCGAACGGCCTCTTCGACGGCGATTTCGTCGAAGGGGTTCATGGACATTTTGACGTTGGCAATATCAACGCCGGTACCGTCGCTCTTGACGCGCACCTTGACGTTGTAATCCACCACCCGCTTTACTGGTACCAGGACTTTCAATGTATCCTCCTTGGGACTACGCGAATTTGTCTGATGAATCTATCTGAGTATCCTACTCCGTCGGCCACCTTTGTGGGGCGTCTCCCGGCCTGCTCCGGGGAGTTTGACAGCCCCCGGCCCGAACCGCAGAATAGGCCCATACTCGCTGGTATGGATCAGCATACGGTAGCGTACGGAAAAACCCTTGTCAACGGCTTGAGATGAAACAGGAAAAAACAACAAAAGTCCGCACCCAGCTTGACCGCAGCGACTGGATCGAAGCGGCCATCAACGTCCTCGCCGACGAGGGAACCGACGGCCTGCGGGTGGAGGTCCTGGCCAAGAATTTCGGGGTGACCAAGGGCAGTTTCTACTGGCACTTCAAGGACCGTCAGGACCTGCTCATGGCCGTCCTGGAAACCTGGAAGGAAGGCCGCATCAAGGACATCATCAAGCAGACCACGGCCCAGCCCGGCAAGGAACGGGAACAGATCTATCACGTGATCCAGGTGTACAGCCTGGCGCGCAACCGCAAGGGCATTCCCATCGAGCTGGCGGTGCGCGACTGGGCCCGGCGCGATCCCCAGGCGGCGGCCATCGTCGAGGAGGTGGATACGTCGCGGCTGGAGTGCACGCGCAAGCTGTTCGTCGCCTGCGGTCTCTCCGAGAAGGAGGCGAAGAGCCGCAGTCTCATGCTCTACGCCTACGTCTTCGGCCAGAGCCTGATGATCTACGACCATTTCGACGACAACCTGGGCGCCCTGCGCGACTGGATCGCCGACCGCATCGTCCTGCCGACTCCCTGAGCTTTGCCGGACCGCCTTCCTGGCGGTCCTTTCACTCCCGTATCAGTTTCCCTTCCTGCATGCGCAGGCGCCGGCCGCAGCGGGCGGCGATTTCCTCGTCGTGGGTGACCAGCACCAGAGTGGTGCCCTGGTCCGCATTGAGCTTGAACATCAGGTCCACGATCTGGTGGCCGGTGTGGCCGTCCAGGTTGCCGGTCGGCTCATCGGCCAGCACCAGCTTGGGCTCCAGGGCGAAGGCCCGGGCCAGGGCGACCCGCTGCTGCTCGCCGCCGGAAAGGTGCTTCGGGTAGTGGCGCAGGCGCTGGCTCAGGCCCACCCGTTCCAGCCATTGCCGGGCCTTGGCCGCGGCCTCCCTGATGCCGGCCAGTTCCATGGGCAGCATGACGTTCTCCTCCGCAGTGAGGGAGGGCAGCAGCTGGAAGGACTGGAAGACGAAGCCCAGCATGCGGCCCCGCAGGCGGGCCCGGGCGTCTTCGTCGAGGTCGTTGAGATTCTCGCCGTCGAGGCGGACGGAGCCGCTGCTGGGCGAGTCCAGGCCGGCCAGGAGGCCGAGCAGGGTGGATTTGCCGGAGCCGGAGGCGCCGACGATGGCCACGGTTTCCCCCGCACTCACGCTGAATTCGATATCGTGCAAAATGGTCAGGGGCGTATCGCCGTTGCTGACGGTCTTGCCCAGACCCACCACTTCCACCAATGAATGTTCGGACATGCGGGAAAAAATCCTCGTCGTTTTGAAGTTGCTGCCCTGGCTGATGCTGCTGGCGGCGCCTGAAGTCATGGCCAGGACCATCCTGGTCTTCGGCGATTCCCTTTCCGCCGGCTACGGCATCCGCCAGGAGGCAGCCTGGCCGGCCCTGCTGCAGAACCGGCTGCAGGAAAGGCGTTTCGATTATAGCGTCGTCAATGCCAGCATCTCCGGCGAAACCACTGCCGGCGGCCGTTCCCGCCTGGAGGCCGCCTTGAGCAAGCACCAGCCTTCGGTGCTGGTGCTGGCCCTGGGGGCCAACGACGGCCTGCGGGGCCTGCCCCTGGCGGTGATGCGGGACAACCTGGCGGCCATGATCAAGGCGGCCCGCCGGCAACAGATCAAGGTGCTGCTGGTGGGCATGCGCCTGCCGCCCAATTTCGGCGCCTATGCCGACGACTTCCACCGCAGCTTCGCCGAACTGGCCCGGCAGGAGAAGCTGGCCTACGTGGATTTCCTGCTGGACGGCGTGGCGGACAAACCCCAGCTGTTCCAGGCGGACAACCTGCATCCCCTGGCCGAGGCCCAGCCGCGCCTGCTCGACAATGTGTGGACGGGGCTGGCGCCCCTGCTCAGCGGGCGCTGACTGCAAGCCCCGGGGTGCCCGGGGATAGCTCGCCGATCACGGCCGCCTCGCCGAAACCGGCGTCGCGGAAGGCTGCCAGCACTTCCGCCGCCGCTTCCGGGGCGCAACTCACCAGGAGGCCGCCGGAGGTCTGGGGGTCGGTGATGAGCTTCTGCTGCCATTCCTCCAGCCCCGCCTCCAGGGTCACTTCATGGCCGTAACCGGCCCAGTTGCGGTTGGAGGCGCCGGTGGCGATGCCGGCCTGCACGTGTTCCACCGCCTCGGCGATGAGGGGCAGGGCGGCGAAGCGCACATGGGCCGCCAGCCCGGAGCCGCGGCAGATTTCCAGCAGATGGCCGGCCAGGCCGAAGCCGGTGACGTCGGTCATGGCGTGCACCGCCGGCAGTTCGGCCAGCCGGGTGCCGACCCGGTTGAGCTGGGTGGTGTAGCCGATCATGCGGCCATAGCCCTCGGCGGAAAGCTTGCCCTTCTTCAGGGCGGCGGAAAGGATGCCCACGCCCAGGGGCTTGCCCAGGATCAGCACGTCGCCCGCCTTGGCGCCGCTGTTCTTCTTCACCTTGTCCGGATGCACCAGGCCCAGGGCCACCAGGCCGTAGATGGGTTCCGGCACGTCGATGGAATGGCCGCCGGCGATGGGGATGCCCGCCTCGGCACAGACCGAGGCGCCGCCGGAGAGGATGCGCTCGATCACCGGCAGGGGCAGCTTGTCCAGGGGCATGCCCACCAGGGCCAGGGCCAGGATCGGCGTGCCGCCCATGGCGTAGATGTCGGAAATGGCGTTGGTGGCGGCGATGCGGCCGAAGTCGTGGGGATCGTCCACGATCGGGGTGAAGAAATCGGTGGTGGCCACCAGGGCCTGGCTGTCGTTGAGCTTGTAGACCGCCGCATCGTCGGAGGACTCGGTGCCCACCAGCAGCTGGGGCGGAATGAGGGCCGCCGGGGTGGCGGCGAGGATCTGGGAGAGCACGGCCGGGGCAATCTTGCAGCCGCAGCCGCCGCCATGGGAAAAGGAGGTGAGCTTGATGTCGTCCATGGGGTTTGCCGTGGGAAGGTCGGGGAGGGGCGTTAGAATGGCGCCTCTTCCGGAAAAACGCCACCCCGACATGAAACATCCCGCCCTCGCCAGCGTCGCCCAACTGGGTGACTACGATGCCATCATCGACGTCCGCACGCCGGTCGAATTCGCCGAGGACCACGTACCCGGGGCCATCAACTGTCCGGTGCTGTCCAACGAGGAGCGCGTCACCGTGGGCACCCTGTACAAGCAGGTGTCGCCCTTCGAGGCGAAGAAGGTGGGGGCGGCCCTGATCTCCATCAACATCGCCCGCCACCTGCAGGAGCGTTTCCGCGACATGCCCAAGGAGTGGCGGCCCCTCATCTATTGCTGGCGCGGCGGCCAGCGCAGCGGGGCGATGCAGATCATCTTCCGCCAGATCGGCTGGCGGGCGGACAAACTGGACGGCGGCTACAAGGCCTTCCGCCAGCACGTCATAGAGCAGATAGACGCCCTGGCGCCACGCTTTGCCTACCGGGTGGTCTGCGGCGCCACCGGCAGCGGCAAGACCCGCATCCTCCAGGCCCTGGCCCGGCAGGGCGCCCAGGTGCTCGATCTGGAAACCCTGGCGGCCCACAAGGGCTCGGTGCTGGGGGTGCTGCCGGGCGAGCCTCAGCCGGCCCAGAAGGGCTTCGAGACCGCCCTGTGGCAGGCCCTGGCCAGCTTCGACAGCTCCCGGCCGGTGTTCGTCGAGGCCGAGAGTCGCAAGATCGGCCGCCTGCATCTGCCCGACGCCCTGCTCGAGGCGGTGCGGGGTGGCGAGTGTCTGGAGGTGGCGGCCAGCCTGCCGGCCCGGGTGGAATTCCTGCTGCGGGATTACGACTACTTCCTGCAGGACCCGGAATGGCTGGTGCGCCGCCTGGACAACCTGAAGGAACTGCAGGGCAAGGAAACCGTGGCCCGCTGGCAGGCCATGGCCCGGGAGGGCGGCTGGTCCCAGCTGGTGCAGGAACTGCTCGACCTGCATTACGACCCCCACTATCGCCGCTCCCAGGGCCAGAACTACCAGGGCCGCCGGCGTCACGATCCTTTCGTCAGCGACGACCTGAGCGACGCCGGCATCGAGGCCCTGGCCGCCAGCATGCTCGCCGCCGCCGGCGCGTGATAGTCTGGCAGGCCCGTCCCCTGGACTTTCCGGAGGTGCCATGCTGATCAAGGCCGACCAGTCCCTGTTGCTGATCATCGACATCCAGGAGCGCCTTGCCCCGGCGATCCACGAGGGCGAGGCCGTGATCGCTCACAATCTGTGGCTGACCCAGGTGGCCCGCCGCCTGGCGGTGCCGGTGCTGGCCACGGTCCAGTATCCCCGGGGCCTGGGCGCCACGGTGCCGGCCCTGGCGGAAATGCTGGCGCCGGAGGAGGTGGTGGAGAAAATCCATTTTTCCGCCGTGGCCGACGGCTGCCTCGACGAGCTGCCCGCCCTGGCCCGCCGCCAGGTGGTCATCACCGGCACCGAAACCCATGTCTGCGTGCTGCAGACGGCCCTGGACCTGCTGGGCCGGGGCAAGGAGGTGTTCGTGGTGGCCGAGGCGGTCGGCTCCCGCCGGCCCGAGGACAAGGCCCTGGCCCTGGAGCGCCTGCGCCAGGCCGGCTGCGTCATCGTCTCCCGGGAGATGGTGGCCTTCGAATGGCTGCACCGGGCCGGCACCGACCTGTTCCGGGCGGTGAGCCGGGACTTCATTCGCTAGCCTCCGCCAGGGGCAGGGCCGGCAGGCTCGTGCGGCGGCGTTCTCCGGGCTGCCTGCCTGGCAAGGCAGCAAGGGCGCCATGTTTCAGGCAGGTGCCTGCAATATCGTTACCCGGTGCGCTTCCCGGCCCGGTAGTGGCCGGGGTATGCCGGCTCCGGGTCTCATCCCTTATCCTTCATTCCGATTCCATCCCCACAGGAGATGTCCATGCTCAGCGGAAAAGTCGCTCTCGTCACCGGTTCCACCTCCGGCATCGGCCTGGCCGTGGCCCGGGCCCTGGCCCGCAACGGCGCCGCGGTGATGCTCAACGGTTCCCGTCCGGCGGCCGAGGTGGAAGGTCTGCGGGCGGCCATGGCCGCCGAGTTCGGCGTCAAGGTGGCCTACACCTCGGCCGACCTGGCCGATGCTACCTCGGTGCGGGCCCTGGCGGCGGCTGCCGAGAAACAGCTGGGAGTCGTGGACATACTGGTGAACAACGCCGGCATCCAGCACGTGGCGGCGGTGGATGAATTCCCCGAAGAGAAATGGGACCAGCTCATCGCCATCAACCTGTCCTCCGTCTTCCATGCCACCAAGGCCGTGTTGCCGGGTATGAGGGCGCGCAACTGGGGCCGCATCGTCAATATCGCCTCGGCCCACGGTCTGGTGGCCTCGCCCTTCAAGGCGCCCTACACCGCCAGCAAGCACGCGGTGGTGGGCTTTTCCAAGGCGGTGGCCCTGGAGGTGGCGGAGACCGGCATCACCTGCAACGCGGTGTGCCCCGGCTATGTGCGCACGCCCCTGGTGGAAAAGCAGGTGGCGGCCCAGGCCAAGGTGCACAACCTGCCGGAGGATCAGGTGATCCGCGACGTGATCCTGGCGGCCCAGCCCAACAAGCGCTTCCTCGAGGCCGACGACCTGGCCGAGTTCGTGCTGTTCCTCTGTTCCCCCGCCGGCGCCGGCATGACTGGCGCCGCCCTGCCCATGGACGGGGCCTGGACCGCCCGCTGAGGCACGCCGGGGCAGGGCAGGGCGCCCGGCCCCGATTTTCCGGCGTTGGTGGTGCGTTCGCCGGTGTTGGCCGCCCGTTGCCGGCAGGTTTGGAAGGCGGCCGGGTTATCGGCTACAATTCGGCTTTCCCGCAGCTATATCGTCATGACCAAATACGTCTTCGTCACTGGCGGCGTGGTTTCTTCCCTGGGTAAGGGAATTGCCGCTGCCTCTCTGGGTGCGATTCTCGAATCCCGCGGAATCACCGTCACCCACCTCAAGCTTGATCCCTACATCAACGTCGACCCGGGCACCATGAGCCCCTTCCAGCACGGCGAGGTGTTCGTCACCGAAGACGGCGCCGAGACCGACCTGGACCTGGGCCACTACGAGCGCTTCACCAGCGCCAAGATGGGCAAGCGCAACAACTTCACCACCGGCCAGATCTACGACACGGTGCTCAAGAAAGAGCGCCGCGGCGAGTACCTGGGCAAGACCGTGCAGGTCATCCCCCACATCACCGACGAGATCAAGGCCCACATCAAGCGTGGCGCCGAAGGGGCCGACGTGGCCATCGTCGAGGTGGGCGGCACCGTGGGTGACATCGAGTCCCTGCCGTTCCTGGAAGCCATCCGCCAGATGGGTTTCGAGGAAGGCCGCAACAACACCTGTTTCCTGCACCTGACCCTGCTGCCCTACATTCCCACCGCCGGCGAGCTGAAGACCAAGCCGACCCAGCATTCCGTCAAGGAACTGCGGGAAATCGGCATCCAGCCCGACGTGCTGCTGTGCCGCGCCGACCGGGAAATCCCGGAAGACGAAAAGGGCAAGATCGCCCTGTTCTGCAACGTCCAGCGCGAAGCCGTGATCGAGGTGCTGGACGCCGATTCCATCTACAAGATCCCGGCCATGCTGCACGACCAGATGCTGGACGAGATCGTCTGCCACAAGCTGGACATCCTGGCCAAGGCCGCCGACCTCTCCGTGTGGAACGGCCTGGTGGACGCCCTGGAGCACCCCCAGCACAGCGTGGAAATCGCCTTCGTCGGCAAGTACGTGGACCTTACCGAGTCCTACAAGTCCCTCATCGAGGCCCTGAAGCACGCCGGCATCCACACCCGTTCCAAGGTCAACATCCACTACCTGGATTCCGAGGACATCGAGAAGAACGGCTGCGGCGCCCTGAAGGGCATGGATGCCATCCTGGTGCCCGGCGGCTTTGGCAAGCGCGGCACCGAAGGCAAGATCGCCGCCATCCGCTACGCCCGGGAAAACAAGGTGCCCTACCTGGGCATCTGCCTGGGCATGCAGCTGGCCGTGGTGGAATTCGCCCGGGACGTGGCCGGCATGGCCGGTGCCCACTCCACCGAATTCGAGCAAAACAGCCCCTTCCCGGTGATCGGCCTGATCACCGAATGGCAGGACGCCTCCGGCAAGGTGGAAAAGCGCGACGAAAATTCCGACCTGGGCGGCACCATGCGCCTGGGCGGCCAGCTGTGCCAGCTGGCCGACGGCACCCGGGCCCGCCAGATCTACGGCGCCCCCGAGATCGTCGAGCGCCACCGCCACCGCTACGAAGTGAACAACACCCTGCTGGCCCAGCTGGAAGCCAAGGGCCTGGTCGTCGCCGGCCGCGCCCCCGGCACCGACCTGTGCGAAATGGTGGAACTGCCCGCCGACGTGCATCCCTGGTTCGTCGGTTGCCAGTTCCATCCGGAATTCACTTCCACCCCGCGCAACGGCCACCCCCTGTTTACCTCCTTCGTCCAGGCTGCCCTGAAGCAGCAACAGGCGACCGCCAAATGAAACTGTGCGACTTCGAGGTTGGCCTCGACCAGCCGATTTTCCTCATCGCCGGCCCCTGCGTCGCCGAGTCCGAGCAGCTGTGCGTGGACGTGGCTGGCCAGATGAAGGAAATCTGCGGCCGCTTGGGCATCCCCTACATCTTCAAGGCGTCCTACGACAAGGCCAACCGCAGCTCCGGCAAGAGCTTCCGCGGCCTGGGCATGGATGCCGGCCTGAAGATCCTGGAGAACGTGCGCCGCCAGATCGGCGTGCCGGTGCTCACCGATGTGCACACCGAAGCCGAGGTGCCCGCCGTGGCCGCCGTGGTGGACGTGCTGCAGACCCCGGCCTTCCTCTGCCGCCAGACCGATTTCATCCACGCCGTGGCCGCTTCCGGCAAGCCGGTGAATATCAAGAAGGGCCAGTTCCTGGCCCCCGGCGACATGAAAAACGTGGTGGACAAGGCCCGGGAAGCCAACGGCGGCGCCGACACCATCATGGTCTGCGAGCGCGGCGCCTCCTTCGGCTACAACAACCTGGTCTCGGACATGCGCTCCCTGGCCATCATGCGCGACACCGCCTGCCCGGTGGTGTTCGACGCCACCCATAGCGTGCAGCTGCCCGGCGGGCAGGGCACCGCTTCCGGCGGCCAGCGCGAGTTCGTGCCGGTGCTGGCCCGGGCCGCCGTGGCCAGCGGCGTGGCCGGCCTGTTCATGGAAACCCATCCGAACCCGGCCTGCGCCATGTCCGACGGCCCCAACGCCTGGCCCCTGGACCGCATGGAATCCCTGCTCCGGGTGCTGGTGGGCATCGACCGTCTGGTCAAGTCCGGCCCCCTGGAAGAGCTGAGCCTCTGATGATCGCCCACGTCGTCCTGTTCAAGACCAAGCCCGGCATCGCCACCAACGATCCCCGGGTGGTGGCCCTGCTGGGCGAGCTGGACCAGTTGCCCAAGGCGGTGCCGGGCATCGTCACCTGGAAGCACGGCCCCAACGTGACCCTGGACCCCCAGGCCTGGGATTACGCCGTCTATGCCGAGTTCGAGACGGAAGGGGCGCTGCAGCGCTACTACGACAACGAGGTCCACGCCGACATCGTGCGGCGCTGGGACGAGATCGGCATGCTGCTCTTCTCCGACGTGAAGCTCTGAGATTTCCGCCATGGCCGCCTATCTCCTCGCCGAAGCCAGCGTCACCGATCCGGTGGCCTACGAGACCTACAAGCAGCTGGCCCAGACCGCCATCGCCCAGTACGGCGGCCGCTACCTGGTGCGGGGCGGCGCCAGCGAAGTGCTGGAAGGGGGCTGGACCAAGCCGCCGCGGCTGGTGGTGGTGGAGTTCGAGAGCGTGGAGCAGGCCAAGAAATTCTACGATTCCCCCGAATACCGGGCGGCTCGTGCAGCAAGAAAAGAGGCGGCGGACATGAACATGCTCGTCGTCCAGGGTGTTTGAAGTTTTTAGTTTGCAACTTTTAAGAGCAAAGGGAGAAACATGAGCTCTGTCGTTGATGTCGTCGCCCGCGAAATCCTGGATTCCCGCGGCAATCCCACCGTTGAAGTCGATGTGCTGCTGGAATCCGGCGTCATGGGCCGTGCCGCCGTGCCGTCCGGCGCCTCCACCGGTTCCCGCGAAGCCATCGAACTGCGCGACGGCGAAGCCGGCCGCTATCTGGGCAAGGGCGTGCTCAAGGCCGTCGAGAACGTGAACACCGAAATCTCCGAGGCCATCATCGGCCTGGACGCCCAGGAACAGGCCTTCATCGACAAGACCCTGATCGACCTGGACGGCACCGAAAACAAGTCCCGCCTGGGCGCCAACGCCATGCTGGCCGTCTCCATGGCCGTGGCCAAGGCTGCCGCTGAAGAAGCCGGCCTGCCCCTGTACCGCTACTTCGGCGGCATGGGCCCGATGCAGATGCCGGTGCCGATGATGAACATCATCAACGGCGGCGCCCACGCCAACAACAGCCTGGACATCCAGGAATTCATGGTCATGCCCGTGGGCGCTTCCACCTTCCGCGAAGCCCTGCGCTGCGGCGCCGAAATCTTCCACGCCCTGAAGAAGCTGCTGGACAAGAAGGGCTTCTCCACCGCCGTGGGCGACGAAGGCGGTTTCGCTCCCAACCTGGGCAGCCACGCCGAAGCCATCCAGCTGTGCATGCAGGCCATCGAGAACGCCGGCTACACCCCGGGCCAGGATGTGCTGATCGCCCTGGACTGCGCCGCTTCCGAGTTCTACAAGGACGGCAAGTACCACCTGGCCGGTGAAGGTCTGCAGCTGACCTCCGCCCAGTTCGTGGACTACCTGGCCAACCTGGCCGACCAGTTCCCCATCGTTTCCATCGAGGACGGCATGGCCGAAGGCGACTGGGACGGTTGGAAGCTGCTGACCGAGCGTCTGGGCCAGAAGGTGCAGATCGTCGGCGACGACCTCTTCGTCACCAACACCAAGATCCTCAAGGAAGGCATCGACAAGGGCATTGCCAATTCCATCCTGATCAAGATCAACCAGATCGGCACCCTGTCCGAAACCTTCGCCGCCGTGGAAATGGCCAAGCGCGCCGGCTACACCGCCGTCATCTCCCACCGCTCCGGTGAGACCGAAGACAGCACCATCGCCGACATCGCCGTGGGCCTCAACGCCGGCCAGATCAAGACCGGCTCCCTGTCCCGCTCCGACCGCATCGCCAAGTACAACCAGCTGCTGCGCATCGAAGAGGACCTGGGCGATACCGCCTCCTACCCCGGCCGCGAAACCTTCTATAACCTGAAGTAAGGCCGACAGGGCCGGGAAGTTCCAATCCCGGCCCTTTTCGTATCCGACTATCGCCCGACCTCACCAATCCCCCCATTCCATGCGCTGGCTCACCATCGGACTCATCGCCCTCATCACCCTGCTCCAGTATCCCTTGTGGCTGGGCAAGGGCGGCTGGCTGAAAGTCTGGGACGTGGACCGGCAACTGCAGCAGCAGAAGGACGCCAACCGCAAGCTGGAAGTGCGCAACGGCGGCCTCGATGCGGAAGTGCGGGATTTGAAGCAGGGTTACGACGCCATCGAGGAACGGGCCCGTTTCGAATTGGGCATGATCAAGGGCGACGAGGTCTTCGTGCAGTTGCCGGAGAAGGCGCCGGAACGCCCTGCCGAGCCGGCACCGGAAGTGCCGCCGGCGAAGAAGGCCCGGGCCTCCCGCTAGTCGCGGTGCAGCACAAGGAAAGGCAGCCATCCGGCTGCCTTTTTTCTTTGCTTGGTGCGGCTGCTGCAGTCGGTCGGCGGCAGCCCGGCCATTGCCGTCCTCTCCGTCAGCAATGGGCTTGGCGCCGAAATGGTTGTATAGTGCAACCATATTTCAGCCCGTCGGGAGGCGACATGGCAGATCCGGAACAGGCCCTGGTGGATGGCATCCGCGCCGCCTCGCGCCAGATGGTGCGGGAACTGGGATTCATGCAGGCGACCCTGGCTGCCACCGACTACCCGGCCTCCGCCGTGCATGCCCTCATCGAGCTGGGCAAGCACGGCAGCATGAGCGCCGCGGCCATCGCCGCCTGTCTCGGCCTGGACAAGTCCAGCGTCAGCCGCATGCTGCGCAAGCTGGTGGATGCCGGCGAACTGACGGAGACGGTGAGCGATCACGATGGCCGCATCAAGAATCTGTCTTTGACGGCCCGGGGCCGCCGCACCCTGGCGGCGGTGGAGGCCTATGGCCGGCGGCAGGTGGGGGAGGCGCTGCAGCACATGGCGCCGGAGGCCCGCGGACTGGTCCACGCCGGGCTCGAAGCCTATGCCCGGGCCCTCGCCCAGGCGCGCAGCGGCGCCGCCGGAGCGGTCATTTCACCGGTGCGGATCTGTCCGGGCTATCGGGTTGGGGTGATCGGCCGGGTGACCGAGATGCACGGGCTCTTCTACGCCCGCCACGCGGGCTTCGGCCAGTATTTCGAAAGCCAGGTGGCGACCGGCCTGGCGGAGTTCTGCGGGCGGTTGCAGCGCCCGGGCAACGGCCTGTGGGTCGCCTTGCAGGGGGAGCGTATCGTCGGCTCGGTGGCCATCGACGGAGAGGATCTGGGACCCGGCCTCGCCCATCTGCGCTGGTTCATCGTCGACGGGGCGGTGCGCGGCGGCGGTGTCGGTCAGCGTCTGCTGCAGGCGGCGCTGGCCCATTGCGACGGCTACGGCTTTGCCGAGACCCGGCTGTGGACCTTTGCCGGCCTCGAGGCGGCCCGCCATCTCTACGAGGCCAGGGGCTTCGTGCTGGGGGAGGAGCGCCAGGGCAGGCAGTGGGGCGAGACGGTGACGGAGCAGCTGTTCGTCCGCCCGGGCGTCGCGGGGTAAGTCCCAGGAGCGCCATCGGCTGGCGAAATGGGTTGAGAAGCGGGGTTGAGAAGCGGGCTGAGGAGCGGGGCTGCGGAGCGCCTCTGCCCCCGTTTGGAAGGGGGCAGCCGTTCAGCTATCCGGAGGTCTAGCCGGGGGGGCTCAGTGCAGCAGGCGCGGCGGCTGTTCCGCCTGTTCTTCCGGCATTTCGGTGTGTATCAGCTCGCCCTCGCCGTTGGGATAGAGGGGGGCGCCGCAGTCGTCGCAGAATTCGAAGGGGAAACGGTGGTCGTGCACCACGATGTCGGTGACGCCGCATTCCCGCAGCACGGTTTCCATTTCCGCCACGGATTCGCTGTTTTCGTCCTCGGTGCCGATGAGGGCCCAGACGACGCCGTGGATGACCTTGTCCGCCTGGGACTGGAGGGAGAAGCCGAGGCGGTATTCCTCCAGGCGCTGGTCGTGGAAGGGGCCGATGGCCACCCGCAGGGAGGCCGGCTCGACCCCCATGACGGTGTGCAGGAAGGCGACGGAGGCGCGCAGGGAATAGGGCCGGGAATCCTTGTCCGCCTGGCGGCAGGCGGCATGGTAGGCATCGGGCAGCAGGGCCTCGTAGGCGCAGCCGGTGAGCAGGGGCTCCAGGGCGGCGCCGCCCTGCTGGCGCCACTGCTGGCGTGCCACTTCCCGGTTGCCTTCCACCTCGTGCCAGTAGAAGAGGGGGCTGTGGCGGGGCACGGCGATGGCGGCCAGGAGGTAGCGGGTGTCGGAGAGGAAACGGTTGGTCTCCGGCATTTCCCGGGTGTCCAGGGCCATGTCCTGGCCGGCCAGGGCGCAGCGGCCCAGCTCGTTGGTGAGGCGGTAGGTGTCGCTGTAGCTGCGGGGCAGCTGGTCCGGGCTGAAGAGGAAATCCACCACGGCGACGCGGGCCTCGGCTGCCAGGACGTGGCCGCACAGCTGGGCCTTGAGGGCGGCCAGGGTGCCGGCGGGGATGTTGGCGGTGGGAATGCCGAAGCGGGACCAGGCCAGCACCGGCGCCGCCACCAGCAGCACGTCGTAGTCCTGGCCCTGGTGGCTGATGAGGCACGACTCGGCCCGGGACTCCACCATGTCCGCCAGCTCGTCGTGGGCCTGGGCGTTGGTTTCGTAGAGGCGGTCCAGGGCCGCCGTCAGTTCCTCCTCGTTGCCGTCGGCCAGCAGCTGCTCCACCAGGCCCGCCAGGCGCGCTTCCCAGAAGGCATCCTCCAGCTTGCCGCCGGATTCGGCGAGGCCGGTGGCCAGCCAGGAGAGTTGGGAGACATCGCGGGAGACGCGGGAGCGGGAGCCGAAGCGGGGTCGTTTCATGGTGATGAACTGCTCGAGGTGCCGGAACAAAGCGGGCGAAGCCGTAATTCTATCAACCCGCGGGCTGGTCCCGGGATTCTTCTGTGTCCTGGGGACGAGGCGGCATGAGGAATTCCCGGGGGGCTTGCCGGAAACGGGCGAACAGACTGGCGATCAGGCGACGCCCCTGGGCGAAGGAGACCTGGCGCGCCTTGAGGGCCACATACAGCGCCAGGGCAAAGCTGACGCCGAGATTGGCCATGCCTACCAGGGCCACTCCCAGGCCTGCCAGGGCCAGTTCCTGCCAGGGGGCGGCGAAGTCCAGGGCGACGGCGGCGTAGCCCAGGTAGGCGGAGGAGAAGGCGATGTGGCGGATGTCCACCGGCAGGCCGAAGAGGGCGCCGATGGCGGTCATGCCGCCGAGGAGGAAGCCGAAGAAGAAGTTGCCGGCCAGGGCCCCCAGGTTGTTTTCCACGTAGGCGGCGACCCGTCGCATGCGGGCCTCGCCGAACAGGCGCTGGGGCCATTCCAGCTGCAGCAGGCGCTGGGGAATGCGGTTGTAGGCGGCCAGGTTGTCGTAATAGCCGGCGATGAGGCCGGCGAGGAACAGGCAGACCCCGGCCACGCCGGCGTAGAGGATGGCACCGCTGTGCCAGGGATGCACGTCGGCCAGCAGGTGGTGGGCCTTTTCCGGTCCGATGAAGGGCGTGCCGCCCATGCTGCCGAGGACGAAGGCGATGAGCATGGCCATGGGAATGGCCAGGCCCACGTTGCCGATGATGGCGGCGATCTGGCTGCGGCAGGTGCGGGCCACCAGGCCGGCCAGGTTGTCCAGGTTCCGCGGTGTGGCGTTGCCGCCGGGGCCGGTGGCCTCGTCGATGCTGGCGGCGATGGCGTTGGCGGTCATGGCCGGCTGCTTGGTGGCGACGGTGCCATGGAGGATGTGGATGAGGACGAAGCCCAGGCCGTAGTTGAGGCAGAAGGCCAGGGCCTCGGTCAGGGGCGGCAGGTGCAGCTTGGCCAGTTCCAGCTTGATGAGGGCCATGAAGGCGATGACGAAGCCGCCGAGCAGGGCCGAGCGCAAGAGGGCGAAGTATTCGCTGCGGCTCTCGGTGATGTAGTGCTCGCCGGTGCGGCCCGCATTCTCGGTGACGCGGCGGGCCAGCAGTTCCATGTTCTGGCGCCAGTAGGTGCCCAGGTCGTTCTTGCGGCACTCGGCCCGCACCAGCTGCTTGAACAGGGTCACCAGGGCCGGCAGGGCATCCTGCAGGCAGCGTTCCTGACGCAACTGGCGCAGGACGGCGAGGAGGGCCTCGGCCCGCTCAAGATGCTGGCGCAGCCGCTGCAGGTGGAAGGTGAGGGAGAGGCTGGTGCCTTCCCGGGCGGCCCGGTTGCGGATGCGGTCGCCGATGCCGCGGCACTGGTCGAACAGCACCAGCAGCTGGCGGTCGTCCTCCGCCGCAAATTCCGGCTCCCGCCACCACTGCTCGAACTGCTTGAGGAAGCGCAGCATCTCGGCGTTCTGGGCCAGGAAGGGAGACTCGAAGTTCTCGATGCTCGGTTCCACCCGCAGCAGTTCCGGCTCCAGGCCGATGGCGCTGATGCGGTAGGAAATGACCAGCAGGCCTTCCAGCAGCTGGGCCAGGGCCGGCGCCATGGGGGCGCCGCGGACGCTGCTGCGGCCCAGGTCGAGCAGGGTGAACAGGGCCAGCCATTCGGCGTCGGCGATGCCGTCCACCCACACCTCGTCGTCCGGCTCGGGGAACAGCAGGCCGAGCACGTCCTTCAGGTATTCGGGCGCCACCACGTCGGGCAGCAGGGTGCGGGAGAGGCGGCGGGCGGTCTCGGAAAAGAAGCCGGTGTTGGGAAAGACGCCGGCATCCACGTAGAGGGAGACCTGCTTTTTCTCGGCGAAGAGGCGCAGCAGGGCCAGGCGCAAGCCATCCCGCAGCTCGGGGCGGGTCTGCAGCAGGTAGCAGAGGGCGTGCAGGGCCTGGGTGGCCGCCGCCGTGTCGTCGCTGTCGGCGGGACGCAGGGCGTCCACCAGTTCGATGAGGGGGGGCAGGAGGTCGCCGTCGGGGTTGGCGGCCAGGTCGCAGAGGCGCTGCAGCAGGGTTTCCAGGGGCTGGGGGGAAAGGGAGCGTGTCATAATGTTCTAATTCGTCCTTTTGACTTTCCGGTAGAAGATTTTGCCATGATTTTCGTCATCTCCCCGGCCAAGAGCCTGGATTTCGACACTCCGCCGGTGACGGCGGAACATACCCAGCCCGACTTCCTGGAACGTTCCGCCGTCCTCGTGCAGCGCCTGCGGGAACTGTCGCCGGCGGACCTGTCCCGGCTGATGGACATCTCCGATGCCCTGGCCGTGCTAAACGTCACCCGCTACGCCGAATGGGCGCCGCCTTTCACCCCGGCCAACGCCAAGCAGGCCCTGCTGGCCTTCAACGGCGACGTCTATGAGGGCCTGGATGCCGCCTCCCTGCCGCCCGCCGGCCTGGCCTGGTGTCAGCAGCACCTGCGCATCCTCTCCGGCCTCTACGGCCTGCTGCGGCCCCTGGACCTGATCCAGCCCTACCGCCTGGAAATGGGCACCAAGCTGAGCAACGCCGCGGGCAAGGACCTCTATGCCTTCTGGGGCGAGGACATCACCCAGGCCCTCAATGCCGCCATGCCCCAGTCGGGGCCGGCAGTGCTGGTGAACCTGGCTTCCGAGGAATACTTCAAGGCGGTCAGGCCCAAGGCCCTCAAGGCCCGCATCGTCAATTGCGTCTTCGAGGACTGGAAGGGCGGCCGCTACAAGATCATCAGCTTCTACGCCAAGCGGGCGCGGGGCCTCATGGTGCGCTATGCCGCCAGCCACGGCCTGACCCAGCCGGAAGGGCTGCAGGGTTTCAATGTGGACGGCTACGCCTTCGTCCCCGAGATTTCCGACGCGGACACCTATATTTTCCGGCGCCGGGTGGAGGCTTAAGGCATGCGTTTCGAACATCTGGTGGAAGTGAACGATCCGGACAATCCCCTGGCCTTCACCCTGGAACGGGAGCACCTGTGGGCCGGCCTCATGGCCCGGGTGGAGGATTCGGTGCCCTTCCTGCCCGGCATGGTGGAGTGCCGCATCCTCTCCCGGGAAGCGGGGGCGGTGGAGCGCCTGCTGGTCTTCGGTGCCGCCGAGGTGCGGGACCGGGCCAGCTATGTGGAGGCCGAGTGGGTCTGCTTCGAGACCCGGCGCACGGCCCAGCATGCCGGCGGCAGCCTCACCATCCGCATCGAGGAGCCGGAGGCGGGGCGCCTCTTCCTGCGCTTCACCTACGAGACTTCCTTCGCCGAGCCGGGGGATGACCCGGAGGCCGTCGCCTACGTGGATTACATCCGGGCGGCCTACCATGCGGCAGACCTGGACACCCTGGCGGTGATCCGGGAACTGGCCATGGCCCGCGCCACCCACTAGACTGAAGGCATGAATTTCATCCATCCCGCAAGCCTATTTCGACGGAGGCGCGCCATGAACACACGCATCTGCACCGCCCTGGTCCTGGGGCTGCTGGCCACGGCCGCCCAGGCCCAGAACAGCACCCAGATCTACCAGATGCCCAAGGAGCAATCCATCGAACTGGGGGACGGCCAGACCCTCTACCCCTACAAGAAGGCGCCGCCGATGGGCACGGTGATCGAGCAGGGCGACGCTACGCCCGGCATTCCCACCACCGGGGTGCAGCCGTTGCCCACGATTCCCGGCGCCCGCACGGCGCCGCGCAGCCCCAGCTACCGCTACTACCAGCCCCACAAGGACGGCAAGGGCACTTCCGTCATCGGTCCCGACGGCGTCACCTACTGTCGCAGCCCCAACGGCAAGCTGGTGGTCTGCTACTGAGGCGGCAGCCTCCCGCGGCAACGAAATCGCACTAGGCCCGGGGAAGTTTCCCGGGCCTTTTTGTTCCGCCCTAGAGCGTCACTTCCCCATCCACGTAGAACCAGCGGCCGTCCCGGCGCTGGAAGCGGCTCGTTTCGCCCATGCGGAAGGCACGGCCGTTGTCCTTGCCCCGGGCGGTGAAGCGGACCCGGCCCCAGCAGCCGTCCTGGTCCCCTTCCTGGCTGGCCTCATGCACCGTCAGCTCCAGCCACTTGGGCTGGGGCGGGGTGTGGGCGTCCAGGTTCGGCGGGCAGGTTTCCGCCGCCCAGGTGGCCACCAGGTAATCGCTCAGGCCCAGGGCGTAGGCGCTGTAGCGGGAGCGCATCAGGGCCTCCGGCGTCCCTGCCGGCTGGCCGCCGTGATAGACGCCGCAACAGCGGGCGTAGGGCTGGCCGGAGCCGCAGGGACAGGTGCGAACGGGAGCGGGCTTGGACATGGGGAGCAGGCGGGGAAAGGCGCAATGGGCTGAATGAAAAAGCGGCAGGGCAAGTGCTGCCGCGTAAGGCGCAAGGTCGATTGGGCCAACTGCAAAGGCAGAAACGACACTGCCGCCCATGGGCGGCAGCGCTGGCGGCGGCGTAAAGCCTTACATCATGCCGGCGACGGAGGCGTACATCTGGGTCGGCGACCGGCTGGGAGCGACGCTGCCGGACGGGCCTTGCTGCCCCAGGCTAACCTTGGTGGATTCTTCCACCGGCTCCCGGCGATCCTCGGCCTTGCTTTCCTGCTCCTTGCGCTCGACCTGGCGGGTCTCGGCCGTTTGCTGGGTCTGCTGCAACTGCTGGGTCTGGAGGGAGCTGCTTTGATTGCTGACTGCCTGAACCATGGGATGACTCCTGCAAGATAACACTTAAATCATAGGCCTATTTGCGACGGCGGCCAGGAGAATTTTCGCCGGCGGGCGGCAGGCCAGTCCCTAGGCGGCTTCCGGCGGGGCCGCCAGGCGCGCCAGGGCGGCCTGGGGGGTGAGTATCTGCAACTGGCCCAGGGCGCTGCGGCGGCGGGCCAGCTTGAGCACCAGCTTGTCCTTGGAGAGCAGCCAGTGGGCGCCGGCGGTGACCGCCAGTTCGATGAACTTCTGGTCGTCCCGGTCCCGGCATTTGGGCAGGGGCGGCGCTGTCACGTCGTCCGGCTGGCGCTGGGCCAGGGCGGCGTAGGCGGCGTAGATGGCGGCCTGCCGCGCCGGCTCCACCTTGAACTGGGGGTAGGCCAGCACCCGGGCCAGTTCGTCCAGGGTGGCGCCGTTGGCCAGGGCCACGGCCCGGCCGGCAGCCAGTTCCCGGGCCAGGGCCTGCACCGAGGGTTCCTCGAACATGTAGAGGTCGAGGACCACGTTGGTGTCCAGCACCCAGATGTGTTGGTGGGAGGTAGGCAATTGAGGGCACAGGTGGAATGCGGGGGAAGAATTATCCCACTGCTTCCGATGTGAAGTAAGTCTTAAGTCATATTCATTAGGCATTAACGGCTATTGAACAAATTTATCGTAAGGAATAAGTTCCCTAGAAATATTACAAATAAATGTTGCTTGCGGCGATGCAGTCGCAGGTTAGGGAGCAGTTTTGAACAGCCAATACAAGTGGTTTTGCGTCGTTTTTCCTTTGTTTTTCCTCGCATCAACCCAGTCCTGGGGACAGCTTCCTCCTTCCGTGGCGGATATTAATTCTCAGGAAACCATACGGCAGCAAGAGCGGGAACGCTTGTTGCGCCAGCAGCAGGAAAAAGCCCCTGATGTAATGTTGGAACGGCAGTCCGCTCTTGGGGAGCGGATACCGCTGGATGAGCAGCCATGCTTTCCGATTCGCGACATTGTGTTGATCGGAGAGGGGGTAGAACGTTTCCGCTGGGCCTTGAATGATGCGAGTGTTCCTGGCGATCCCAATGTTGGACGATGTCTGGGAACCCAGGGCATCAACCTAGTGATGAAGCGCATTCAGAACGCAATCGTTGCCAAAGGGTATGTGACGACCCGCGTTCTGGCTGCTCCCCAGGATTTGCAGAGCGGCCGCCTGGAGCTGACCATCGTTCCCGGAAAAATACGGGATATCCGTTTCAGCGAGAACAGGGATGGCCGGGGAACCCTCATCAATGCATTACCCGAAAACCCAGAAGGGTTGCTTAATCTACGAGACATTGAACAGGCCCTGGAGAATTTGAAGCGGGTGCCTACGGCTGATGCAGATATCCAGATTTCGCCTTCTTCCGCTGAGGGAGCCGGGCCGGGCGACAGCGACTTACTGGTGAGCTATCGGCAGAACTTCCCCTTTCGATTGAGCATGTCCGTGGATGACGGGGGATCCAAGGCAACAGGAAAGTTGCAGGGTAGTACCACTTTTTCCTACGACAATTGGCTAACGCTGAATGATCTTTTTTATTTAAGTGTCAATGAAAATCTGGACAAAGGGGACTCGGGGAATCGTGGCACTAGTGGGTATACAGCGCACTATTCCTTGCCCCTGGGGTATTGGCTGCTTGGGGTTACCGGAAGCAAGAACCGCTATTTTCAGCGCGTTAGTGGCATCAACCAGTCCTATGTCTACAGCGGTACCAGCCATAACGCAGAGGTGAAATTGTCGCGGAATCTCTATCGCGACGGTACGCGCAAGACCACAGGTTGGGTCAAAGGGTGGCTTAAGGAGTCCAACAACTATATCGACGATACCGAAGTGGAAGTGCAGAGGCGTCGGACTGCCGGGTGGGAACTTGGCATTTCCCATCGAGAATATCTTGCCGAAACGGTCCTCGATTTGAGCTTGGCCTATCGTCGTGGAACTGGCGCCCTCCGCTCCCTGCATGCCCCCGAGGAAAACTTCGGCGAAGGGACTTCCCGTCTGGGACTGGTGACAGCGGACGCTCTCCTGAATGTCCCTTTTCGGGTGCTGGGGCAAAACCTTCGTTACAGCGGGCAATGGCGTGGGCAGTGGAATGAAACTCCCCTGGTTCCCCAGGATAGGTTCTCCATTGGTGGGCGTTACACCGTGCGAGGCTACAGCGGTGAATCCGTACTGTCAGCCGATCGAGGGTGGCTGATTCGCAACGATCTATCTACTCCACTGGGCGGAAGCGGCCAGGAACTATATCTCGGTTTGGATTATGGAGAAGTCGGTGGCCCGTCATCGGCTTTTCTTGTCGGGCATTACCTGGCGGGTGCCGTCCTCGGCTTTAGAGGTGGCTGGGGAGCCGTCAGTTACGACGTTTTCGTCGGTCAGCCGGTGAAGCATCCGAGCGATTTCAAGGCAGACCATTCGGTTACCGGGTTTTCCATTTATTTCCAGCTTTAGTTCGCAGAAACAGGGAGCACTCTTTCATGAACAAGAATATTTTCCGCATCATTTTCAATGAAGTCCGTGGGGTATTCATGGTGGTGGCTGAAACCGTCTCTATCCGGGGTGGTTCCGGCAGCAAGAGTGCGTGTAGCGGGATGCACCGTTATTGGGTGAAACTGCGCCCCCTGTCGTTCTCCTTGATGGCAGCCTTTGGCACGGGTATCTGGCTGGCCCCGGCCCAGGCTCAGGTGATTGCTGACCCCAATGCACCGCGGGGCCAGCAACCAAACGTCTTGAGTGCTGGTAACGGAGTGCCGTTGGTCAATATTCGGACCCCTAGTGCCGGAGGCGTCTCCCGTAACACCTATAGCCAGTTTGACGTCAATGCCCAAGGGGTCATTCTCAACAATGCCCATAACAATGCCAAAACCGAGCTGGGGGGATGGGTTCAGGGAAACCCATGGCTGGCTGCTGGTACCGCCCGGGTGATCTTGAATGAAGTGAATTCCTCCAATCCCAGTCAGCTGCGAGGCTATGTAGAAGTAGCTGGGGATCGAGCCCAGGTGGTGATCGCCAATCCGGCAGGCGTTACCTGTGATGGTTGCGGTTTCGTCAATGCCACACATGCCACCCTGACGACAGGAACCGCCATCCTTGGCAGTGGTGGCTTGGAGGGCTACAGGGTTCAAGGTGGAAGTGTGGTAATCGAAGGAAATGGGCTGGATGGAACCCGTTCTGACTACACTGAAATCATTGCCCGATCGGTACAAATCAATGCCGGTATTTGGGCCCAGGGATTGACCGTTGCTACCGGCAATGGCCAGTTCGATAACAGCAACGCCATGGTGGCCCCGGTCACCACCGGTACATCTGCTCCCTCTTTTGCCATTGATGTTTCCCATCTGGGCGGGATGTATGCCGGGAAAATTGCTCTGATTGGAACGGAAGCCGGTGTGGGGGTACGCAATGCCGGCCATATTGGGGGGAGTGCCGGAGCTGTTACGGTCAGTGCCAACGGGCGCTTGGAAAATGCGCAAGGGGCAACAATTTATGCCAGTGCCGGCATCAACCTGAATGCTGCCGATGTCATCGAGAACAACGGTTCCATTTCTTCCCAGGGAAACATGCTGGCTAGCAGCCAAGCTAAGTTTCTGAATCGCGGGATTGTTGCGGCGGCGGACGAATTGAGTATTCGCGCTTCCCAGATTGACAACGCTAAGCATGTCATTGGATCGGTCAATGGCAGTGTGAATCTCAACGCAACTGCCGGAGAGGTTCAGAACACGGAAGGCCGGATTGAAGCCAAGCAGGATGTCAGCATCCAAGGTGCTGGGATCGATAACCAGGGCGGAGCCATTATCGGCGGCAATCTACGGCTGGATAGCTCTAAAGAACTCAACAACGAAAAGGGATTTCTGGTTGCCCAGGGCAATCTGGCGATGACCGCGGATTCCCTATCCAACAAAACAGGCCTTGTCGGAGCCAAAGGGCTGCTTTCTCTGGAAGGCAACAACGTACTCAATGAAGATGGTCTGTTCGTCAGTGAAGGGCGTATCGCAATGGCGGTATCCCAGAAGTTGGACAATCAAGGAGGGCAAATTCGCTCCCAGGGAGACATCGAGCTTGACGCCAGCAATGGCGAGATCCTCAACGATGGCAAGAATGCTTCCAGCCTGATCCGCTCGGGCGGCGTAGTGACGATCAAAGCGAACAGTTTTTCCAACACGGAAACCAAAGGGAGCGGCCAGGGCCTTAATGATCAGGGGATTGACGGCCAGTCCCTTGTTTTTTCCGTCTCCAGCTTAAACAACAGCAAAGGGGCAATTCGTGCAGACGACAGTGCTTCTCTGATCGTCGGCCAGAAATTTGACAATACGGGAGGTCTGGTTTCGGCCGGGAAGTCCTTGGTGGTTCAGGACAATGCAGTCGCCTTCTCGACAAGCGCCTGGGCCAATGCCCTGCAGGGCAAAAATACCGATGGTCGTCTGATTGCCGGGGAGCAACTGAGCCTGAGTCTGAAAGGGCTCGAAGGAGCTGGCCAGATACTCAGCTTGGGCACGCTAACAGCCCGTATTGCCGGGAACTACAGCAACACCGGAACTATTCAAGCCAATGGCTCCTTGAGCGTTTCTGTGCAGGGAACGCTGAATAATCAGAGCAAAATTCAGGGCGCCGATTCCCTCCGGGTCGAAGCGGAAGTATTTGACAATACTTCTGGCGGTGAGGTGATGAGTGGCCGAGAGACCGCCGTTATCGCCGGAAATGCCGTCACCAATCGAGGATTGATCGATGGTGCCACTACGTATGTCAATGCCAAACTGATCGACAATCTCGGCACTGGCCGGATTTACGGCAACGATGTGGCGCTGGCGGCCGAGACCCTGCGTAACGATTCGGAGTCAGGAAAGTCCGCCTCCATCATGGCGCGTAACCGCTTGGATATCGGTGTCAGCAAGCTGGTCAACGCCGAACTTTCAAATATCTACAGTGCCGGAAACATCGCCATTGGCGGTTCCTTGACCGAGGAGCGCAAAGCCGTAGGTCGCGCCCAGGCGGTAGATAACGTCAGCGCCACCATTGAATCTCTGGGCGACATGGCGATTGCTGCCGACAGCCTTAGCAATCGCAATACCCACTTCACCACCAAGGATGTGGTGCTGTCCCAGCAATGGTTTGTCCAATACCAGGGAGCGGGATCGTCCAATATCTATAGTAGCGGTGCCTACTACGAGGATGTTCGGGACAGCTTTTATCGGCTTCGCACGCCGGATGGCGCCTGGGACAATTCCTATCGCTACGAATATACTCGTACTACCAGCGAAACCCAGGTGGCCACTTCCATCCCGGGCCAGATTCTGGCCGGTGGGAATTTGACCATCGAGGCCGACTCCATCCTCAACGACAAGAGCCGAATCATTGCCGGTGGCAATTTACAGGTTGCAGCCCTGGATTTGGTGAATACGGAGCTTACAGGTAGTCGTACTGTCCGTGATTACGGGACGTTTTTTGCCCTGCTCGGCCATCAACCCAGCGGCAAACATAACGACTGGACCGAGGTCAGAGCTTCCACTTACTCTCCCGCTCCTACGGTTACCGAGATTCGCCTCAGCCCCACAGATTATGGTGGGAATAAAGCCAATGTGGGGACAGGTACCCAGATAGGTTCTCTGGCGGTTAATAGCGTTACCCAATCCGCCCAAAACGGTGGTTCCAAAGTGGTTAGCCTGGCTAACAGTGGCGACTTTTCTTCCACTATTAATTCAGGGAGTCTCTTTCGCCCCAGCACTACCCCTGGCGCTACCTATGTGATGGAAAGCGATCCCCAGTTCTCCAACTACCGGGCCTGGCTAAGTTCCGACTACATGCTGCAGCAGCTGAGCATCGACCCCACCACGACCCAGAAGCGCTTGGGAGACGGCTTTTACGAGCAGAAACTGATTCGGGAGCAGGTTGCCCAGCTGACGGGGCGGCGTTTCCTGGATGGCTATGCCGACGATGAAGCCCAATACCGTTCCTTGCTTGAGCAAGGGGCCGTTTTTGCCAAGGCCCACCAGCTCGTCCCCGGAGTGGCGCTGACAGATGCCCAGATGGCACAACTGACCAGCGATATTGTCTGGCTGGTGGAAAAGACCGTGACGCTGCCGGATGGCAGCAAGGTTCAGGCTCTGGTGCCCCAGGTTTACGTTCGCCTGCAGCCTGGCGATCTGGATGGTAGCGGCGCCCTGCTGGCGGGACGCAATATCGATATCAATCTCTCCCAAAACCTCGCCAATAGCGGCACCATTGCAGGCCGCAACGTGGTCAGTCTTCAGGGACAGAACCTTGCCAATCTGGGCGGCAGCATCATTGGCCGGGATGTCAGCCTCAAAGCAGTGGCCGACATCAACAACCTGGGCGGGGTCATCGCCGCCCAGGACCGCCTGGCCCTGGACGCTGGCCGCAATCTCACTGTTGCCTCCACCACCCGCAGCGAAAGCACCGGCAACTCCAGCCGTACCAACATCGACCGGGTGGCGGGCCTCTACGTCAGCAACCCCAAGGGCCTGCTCCTGGCCAGCGCCAAGAACGACATCACCCTGGCGGCCGCGGACATCCGCAACGATGGCGTCGGCGGTACCACCGTCATCGAAGCCGGCGGCAACCTGAACCTGGGCACAGTCCAGGAAACCTACAATCGCAGCGCCGTTTTCGACAGCCGCAATACCTACAAGGAAAGCAAGAGTGCCGAAGTCGGCACCAGCATCCAGGCCCAGGGCGACATTGCCCTTCTGGCTGGCAGCAATTTCAACGCCCGGGCCGCCCAGGTTCTCAGCGATGCCGGCACCATCGGCGTTCAGGCCCAGGGCAGCATCAACATCAGCGAAGGGCGGGCCACCGCCTCCATGGCCTCCGACACCTACACCAAGAGCAAAGGCAGCTGGGGCTCCAAGAAAGAAGTGACGACACGGGACCGCAGCGACAGCGATCGCGCCATCTCCAGCTCATTCAGCGGCGAGCGGGTCGCTATGGTGGCGGGCAAAGACCTGGTCGTCCAAGGCAGCAATATCACCTCCACCCAGGGCACGACCCTGGCGGCAGGGAACGATCTGACCATCAAGGCGGCGACAGAAACCACCACCGAGAGCCATTTCCGGGACGAAAAGAACAAGGGCCTATTCGTCGGCGGCGGCAGTATCACCCTGGGCAAGAAGCAGCACACCGTGGATAGTCAGGGCGACGGCAGCAGCGCCCTGGGCAGCCTCATCGGCGCCACTGACGGCAACGTCACCCTGGCGGCAGGAAATGCCTATCGGCAGATCGGCAGCGACATCATCACCCCCAAGGGCAACATCGACATCAGCGCCAAGCGGGTGGATATCGAAGAAGCCCGGGAAACCAGCCGTCACACCCAGACCGAGACCTTCAAACAAAGCGGTCTCACTATCGGAGTTTCTGGTGGAGCCTTTGCCTCCGCCAAGGAAACTGCGGCCCGGGAATTCAAGACTGCTCGAGAGAGCGGTGGTATTCGGCGTGTCACAAATTTAGTGATGGCTCTGGACGATGCAACATCGGCAAAGAACGCAGTAACAGGCGTGATGAAGGGGTATGACAAGGAGGGATTGCTCGGCGCCGCCAAGAAGACCGGTGTCCAGGTTACCGTCAGTCTCGGCAGCAGCAAGAGTGAAAGCAAAATGCAGAGCACATCGGATACAGCCAGGGGTTCCCAGGTCGTCGCCGGCGGCGATGTTTCAATCCGTGCGACAGGCGAAAACGAGAAATTGCTAATACAGGGAAGCTCGATTCAGGCCGGGGGCAATGCCACTCTGGAGTCCAGCGGCGATATTGAACTTCGGGCTGCTGCGAACTCGAGTAGCCAGAGCAGCACCAATAAAAGCAGCTCAGCCAGTATCGGAGCCAGCTACGGTTTTTCAGGCTTGACCGTCAATGCCAGCGCAAGCAAAGGCAAAGGCAACAGCAACGGCAATGAAACCACTTGGACGGAAACCGTCGTCAAGGCTGGCGACCAACTCAACCTGAAGTCCGGCGGCAACACCACCCTGCAAGGCGCCATTGCCGAAGCCAAGACCATTGTGGCCAGTGTTGCCGGCGATCTTCGCGTCGAAAGCCTTCAAGACAGCAGCAGCTATCACAGCCAGCAAAGCAATACGGGGTTCAGCATCAGCGTTCCCGTCTCCGGCACGGCCATTGACCCCAAACTGGTTTCTGGAAGCGGGCTGACCAATGGCAGTCTTAACGCCAACAAGCAAACCACCGACGGCGACTATCGTAGCGTTGTGGAACAGAGCGGCTTCAAGGCGGGTGAAGGAGGCTTCCGTATCGATGTCGAGGGCAATACCGACCTCAAAGGCGGGGTGATTGCCAGTGCCGCGGATGCAGATAAGAACCGCCTCAGCACCGGCTCCCTCAGCAGCAGCGATATTCAGAACAGCAGCTCAGCCAGCAGCACCAGCAAGGGTATGAATCTGAACCAGGATCTGTTGAGCGGCTACGGCGCCGCTCGTACCCTGCTGACCAGCCATCATCTGGGAACGGATGAAAATGCCAATGCCAGCGGCTCCACCCGTTCCGCTGTGGCTCCCGCCACGATTCAGATAAATACCCAGGACGGCGCAACCAAGGCCGCCAGCGATCAGGCCGTTGCGGCGCTGAGCCGGGATACCGAAGGCGCCAATCAGAGCGTCGCCCGCATCGATGCAGAGGCCATGGAAAAGCGCGTGGCCAAGGATGCAGCCCAGCGGGCCCAGGATGTGCAACTGGTTACCCGCCTCACCGACGACGCCTACCGGGTGATGTTCCGGGAGCCCCCCAAGTTCTACAAGGTGGAATGCACCAGCGAAAAACAATGCCAGACGAAGGAAGTGGATCCCCAGGAAGTGAAGGCCGCCCTGGCTGCGGGCACTGCAGGGAACAGGCCGGTGCTGGCGGTGAACGGCATCCAGAACGACCTGGAACGGGCTGCTGAATTGGCTTATCAGAATGCTATAGGGCAACAAAAAGATGGAGAAGGAAGGGACACAACCCAAAAACCGGAAGCCATTTATCTGATGCACTACCTGCCGGCCAGTACTACGGTAGGTGAGTTGCTGGTGGCCGGGTATGAAAAGAACTTGGCCTCCACCCTCGGTTATACCAATGCAGACCGGGCTTACGCAGATGCGGTGGGTGGTGCCGACAAGGGCTTCTTCACCAGTCTGGGACACAGTCGTGGCACCCTGGTGCAGACCAATGCCAACGATATTCTGTCAAGCCGGGGGTATTCCAACGGCAATATTGAGTATCGAGGCGTGGGGGGGGCTTTGTCGAAAGATGAGTATGCAAAATCAGCAGCAGCTGTGATAGGTAATCCCGATAATAATAACAATATCAAATTTAGCTATTTTGCTAATGACCTGGTATCGGTACTTATCGGTGGAAATCCAGGCACATTGAGTGTTCCGGAGATACTCCGGTTGATGACAACGGATAACAGTGCTCACAGTTGTTATGGAACCGGGGCCGCAGGCTGTCAGCAGGTTGAGTTTCCCGGCGCTAACCCTGGAACACCGGAAAAAAATAAGCTGCTTATTGAGTATGTTGGCGGGAAATTGAAAAAATAGGATTGGCGAAAGGTGTCGATTATGAATAATGATTATAGGTGTAATTTTACTTTTGTATTATGTATTTCGGCACTGGTTTCCGGCTGTGTCGGTGATTTGATATGGAATAACGATGAACGCTATATGTATCGTGGCGCATTGGATTCAGGTTTGCCAGAGATTTACAACACATATCAGTTCAACTTTTTGCGAACCTACCGTGTGACGCATCAATGGCCAAGAGAGGCGGATTTCTGCGATGCTTATAGAAAGCAACCTACGTTGGGTGTTCAGGATGGAAAGAGCGGGGAGTTTTTCAATGTTCCAGAAATTTATGAAGATGGTGGAAAAACATGGCAAGGAAGCTCGGTTGGTAAGCCTCCTGCAGATTTTGATTATGTAGTTCGCAGCATCAAGCGAATGTACCCTGAGTATGCAGTAGAGACAGATCGGGCCGGAAATCGTTATAAGACCGATAAGGTCATTGGGATGAAAGAGAAAGAGGTCGGGCGAGGTTCAATATGTAACTACGTATGGTCCGGATTGGATCAGAGCTTTTCTTTAAGGATATATAGAGAATCATTAGAAGATCGAGTTAGATATATTGAGAAAAGACCGGGCGTCACTGTTAAGGAAAAGATCGGTCAAAATGAATGGTGGTCTAGGCGAGCTTCTTATGATTCAAGGGAAAAAACTTCGGGAGGTGAGTCTTGGGTAACTAGGATAGGCACTAGTGACTATGTATTTATAATTCAGTGGTTTTACGGAGAGCGGTCGGAGAATAGGCCGGAAATCAATGCCAAGTTCCAGGCTGCATTACGCCATCTGCTCGAATCAGTGCGCATTGAGTCGTTGAAATGAGCGCAATAAAGATAGGGTAGTGGTCCAATGAATCGAATCTTTGGATGGCGAAGCAGTGTCGTGATGCTATTGCCATTGTTTCTCGCTGGCTGTATCGGCAATCTGATACAGAATAACGATGAACGCTATATGTATCGTGGCGCATTGGATGCGGGGTTGCCGAGGGTTTATGATACTTATCAGTTCAATTTTTTGCGGACCTATCGGGTAACGCATCAGTGGCCCCGAGACTCCGATCATTGCATTGCTTATAGGAAACTTCCAACGCTGGGGGTGCAGGATGGTAATAGTGGAGAGTTTTACAATGTTCTAGAAATCTATGAGGATGGTGGAAAAACGTGGCAGGGAGGGCTAGGAAAGCAACCTCCGGCAGATTTTGATTATGCAGTTCGCAGCATCAAGCGAATGTACCCTGAGTATGCAGTAGAGACAGATCGAGCTGGAAATCGCTATACGACTAATAAGATAGTGGCGATGAGAGAAAGGGAGGATGGAATGGTTCCAGTTTGCTATAACACATGGGCTGGTACATTCCATTCATTATCCTTTAGCTTGCTCAAGCGTACGGTAAATGAATGGCGAGAATATATAAATCAGTCTCTGCCTGGTGGTACTTGGTCTTCCGTCCAAATACAGGGTCGGAATTGGTTTTTATATACGTTACCACTACGTCCCCGGGCCTCCGGGAATATATATTCCGGACCTTATCAGTTGTGGATAACACCTGTCGGAAATTCTGACTATAGTATTGGCATTAAACTGGGTGCTACGATGGAATCGCTTCAATTTCCTCATGCGCATGCAAAATTTAAAGAAGCGGCCCAGCATTTGCTTGAGTCGGTGCGCATTGAGCCGTTGAAATCAGTGCAATAAAGACAGGTACGGCCTAATGGATCAACTTACTGGATGGCGAAGCAGTATCGTAATTCTGCTGCCATTTTTTCTTGCGGGCTGTATTGGCAATCTGATACAGAATAACGATGAACGCTATATGTATCGTGGCGCATTGGATGCGGGGTTGCCGAGGGTTTATGATACTTATCAGTTCAATTTTTTACGGACCTATCGGATAACACATCAGTGGCCTAGAGATTCAGATGGTTGTGCAATTTATCGTCAGTTGCCTACATTGGGTGTGGCTGACGGCAATCGTGGAGATTTTTATAGGGTTGGAGACATATATGAAGATGGTGGAAAAACATGGCAGGGTAGTTTGATAGGAAATTCCCCAGAAGACTTTGATTATGTAGTTCGCAGTATAAAACGAATGTACCCCGAGTACGCGGTAGAGACGGATCGGGCCGGAAATCGGTATAAAACCGATAAAGTGATTGGGGCGAAAGAAAAAGAAATTGGTAGAAATCCTGTTTGCAATAACGTATGGGCAGGTCTAGATCAAGTCTTTATGTTGGAGTTATTCAAGCAGCCGCTAGAAGAAAAGCTAAAGGAGTTTGAAGCCAGACCCGGGGTGATTTCGAAAGAGAAAATTGGTCAGAATGAATGGTGGTCTAGACGTACGCCATACAACCCGGTGAGCAAGGCCCTAGGGAGTGAATATTGGGTAACAAGGGTGGGGAGTAGCGACTACATATTGATTATTATCTGGGCTCACGGAGAGCGCTCGGAGAATAGGCCGGAAATCAATGCCAAGTTCCAGGCGGCATTACGCCATCTGCTTGAGTCGGTGCGTGTCGAACCGCTTAATCCCGGACCCTGAGCGGGGTTTTTCGTATTTTCTTTTTCCAATGTTTCATTGATTATTTTTTGCGGAATAATTTTATTTTCGTCATTTACTGCAATGGTGGGGCGTAGTTCTGGTATCAAGTGGTTAGGGCGGCTATTTAGTCATTGGTTTTTTGCGGCATTTGAAATCGTGTTGAGGACATTTAAACCCTATGGAGGTGGAATAATGGTGCGTTGGCATTGTCGTGTTTTGTTGGTGTGGGCGGTCGTGCTTTTGGCCGGGTGTCTGACAATGAGCGGGAATTATGTGGTGACGGCGGTCGATGGCCAAGGCTCGCCGCTGAATGTCGTTTCCCATGCCCAGGGCAGCGGAATCTACTCGGTACGAAATGCCATTTGTGCCGCTCAGCCCAAAGCGGTGGTGACGATCCGGGAGCGGGAAAGCGGCAAGGAAGTGGCGGGCGAGAGCCCCTATCGATGCAATTGAGCATCGGCATTGGAAGGTTCCCGTTGAAAAAATATGAAGCGGGGCAATGGCTGCAGCGCGGGCGTACGCTGGGGCGTTGGATGCTGCTATGGGGCGCGGCCGGGCTTGTCGGAGGGTGTGCCGGCCCGGTTTCGCTGCGGGGGGATGGGGAAGCGCCTTCAGCCTGGATACGGGTATGGGCCGGGGAGCCGATTGCGATGCATCCGGGTCTCTCCTGCTATGACTCGCGTAACCCGCAGCGGGTCAAGGGCAAGGATGTTCTCGGGGGATTGTTACCCAATCGCCGTCTCGGTATGCCTGTGGCGGAGGATACTCCGTGGGGTTTTGACGAGTATGAGGTCAGGGCCGGGGAGGTGATTACCTTCGAGATGGGGGATCGTTCGTACCATTGGCAGGACCGGGTGAGTTGCCATCTTTCCGGCGTCTATTTCGTGCCGGAGCCCGGTAAGAAATACGAGGTCTTCAAAGACCGGAAACTGTGCAACATTCGTATCCGTGAATTGGTCGAGACGGCTTCGGGCAAGGCGGCGGTGGCAGCGGTCACCAGCCGCACGGCGGGGGAGTGCGCTGCCAAGAAGTGAGTTGCCGTCGATACGTCGGCATGGCCTCAGTCGTGGGGTGACGCGATTTTCGCCAGGGGTATCGGCTCCGCCGTCCAGCTTTCCTCGGGCAAGGGGATGGCCAGTGCTTGCTGTGTCGGCACGCTACGGGGCTGGCCCCATTCCACCAGCTCCATGGTGCCGTCCAGGTGTTCGACGATGGCGGTGCAGGAATCCACCCAGTCGCCGCAGTTGATGTAGGTGACACCATCCATGGGGCGCAGGGCGGCCCAGTGGATGTGGCCGCAGATGACGCCGTCCAGGCCCCGTTCGCGCACGGCGCGGATGACCGAGTCCTCGAAGTCGAAGATGAAGTTGATGGCGGTCTTGACCTTGCGCTTGGCGTAGCCGGCGAGGGACCAGTAGCCGCTCATGCCGAGCCGGCGCCGGACCCAGGAGAGACTGGTGTTGATGCGCACCAGGGTGTTGTAGGCCATGTCGCCGAGGACGGCGACCCAGCGGTGGTAGCGGGTCACCTGGTCGAACTCGTCGCCGTGGATGAGCAGGAAGCGCTGGCCGGCGGCGGTGGTGTGGATGTGCTCGTTGCGTACCTGGATGCCGCCGAAGTCGGTGCCGTCGTGTTCCCGCAGGGCCTCGTCGTGGTTGCCGGGGATCAGCACCACCTTGTCGCCGTGGCGGGCCCGGCGCAGTACCTTCTGCACCACCGTGTTCTGGGCCGTGGTCCAGTACACGCCGCGGCTCATGGACCAGAAGTCGATGATGTCGCCCACCATGTACAGGTATTCAGAGGGGTGTTCGCGCAGGAAATCGAGGAGGCGGTCCGCCTGGCACGCCCGGGTGCCCAGGTGGATGTCGGAGATGAAGATGGCTCGTACTTGCGGCATGGTTGGACGCAAGTGTGCCGGCCGAAAATGACGGTCTTGTGACGTTTCGGCGGCGTTTCAGTGAAGCCCGGGCAGTTGGGCGGCGACGGCTTCGGCGATGGCCAGGGAGGCGGTGAGGCCCGGGGATTCGATGCCGAACAGGTTGATCAGCCCGGCCAGCCCGTGCTGCTCCGGCCCCTGCAGGCAGAAGTCCGCCGCTGCCGCACCGGGGCCGCTGATTTTTGGGCGCACGCCGCTGTAGGCCGGCTGCAGGGCGTTGTCGGGCAGCTGCGGCCAGTAGCGCCGCACTTCGGCATAGAAGGCGTCGGCACGGCGGGGATCGACCCGGTAGTCCAGGGCTTGCGGGTCCCGGGTCGCCAGCCATTCCACATCCGGGCCGAAGCGGGCCTGGCCGCCCAGGTCCAGGGTCAGGTGCACGCCCAGGCCGCCGGGCTCGGGCAGGGGATAGACCAGGCGGGAAAAGGGCGCACGGCCGGCCAGGGCGTAGTAGTTGCCCTTGGCGTAATGGGCCGGGGGAATGGCTGTCGGAGCCAGCCCTTCGATGCCGGCCGCCACCTGGGTGGCGTGCAGGCCGGCGGCGTTGATCAGGATGGCCGCGTCCAGTTCCAGGGGCGCTTCGCCGCCGATGCTGATCCGCCAGAGGCCGCCGTGGCGCCGGGCTCCCCGAAAGGGGCTGCGCAGGGCCAGGACGGCGCCGGCGCTTTCGGCTTCGCCCAGCAGGGCCAGCATGAAGCCGTGGCTGTCCACGATGCCGGTGGCAGGGGAGAGCAGGGCGGCGCTGCAGCGCAGGGCCGGTTCCAGGGCCCGGGCCTGGGCGGCGTCGAGACGGCGCAGGTCCGTCACGCCATTGGCCTCGCCCTGGCGCTGCAGGGTGTCGAGGCCGGCCTCCTGGGCCGCCGAGGTGGCGACGATGAGCTTGCCGCAGGCCCGGTGGGCCACCTGGTGGGTGCGGCAGAATTCGTAGAGCAGTTCCCGCCCCCGCAGGCACAGGGCCGCCTTATGGGAGCCGCTCGGGTAGTAGAGGCCGGCGTGGATGACTTCGCTGTTGCGGGCGCTGGTCTCCTGGCCGAAAGCGGCGTTCTTTTCCACCATCACCGTGTCGATGCCGCGCCGCGCCAGTTCCCGGGCGCAGGCCAGGCCCACCACCCCGGCGCCGATCACCACCGCTCCCGTCCGTTCCGTCATTGCCCGCTTTCTGTCATTGGATGGGCGGATTCTAGCCGAGGGCTGGATTGCTGCGGTGCACTGCGGTAGAGTAGCGGTTCGCCATACGTCACGGTATGGAAATTACCCACAACGCTTGCAGAGGGACATACATGGAACTGAAGACTATCGGTATCGTTGGCGCCGGCACCATGGGCAACGGCATCGCCCAGGCTTTCGCCGTCTCCGGCTTTGACGTCATCCTGACCGACATTTCCGAGGCCGCCGTGCAGAAGGGCGTGGCCACCATCTCCGGCAGCCTGGACCGCCTGATCAAGAAGGAAAAGATGACGGCCGAGCAGAAGGCCGCCGCCCTGGCCAAGATCCAGACCGCCACCGACGTGGCAGCCCTGAAGGGTGTGGACCTGATCATCGAGGCCGCCACCGAGAACTTCGAGCTGAAGACCAAGATCTTCAAGCAGCTGGACGAGCTGGCCAAGCCCGAGGCCATCATTGCCTCCAACACCTCCTCCATCTCCATCACCAAGCTGGCCGCCACCACCAAGCGTCCCGCCCAGGTCATCGGCATGCACTTCTTCAACCCGGTGCCCATGATGGCCCTGGTGGAAGTGATCCGCGGCCTGCAGACCTCCGATGCCACCTACGCCGCAGTGGAGACGCTCTCCAAGGCCGTCGGCAAGACCCCGGTGGAAGTGAAGAACAGCCCGGGATTCGTGGTGAACCGCCTGCTCTGCCCCATGATCAACGAAGCCATCTTCGCCCTGGGCGAAGCCCTGGCCGATGCGGCCGCCATCGACGATGCCATGAAGCTGGGTTGCAACCACCCCATCGGCCCCCTGGCCCTGTGCGACATGATCGGCCTGGATGTGGAACTGGCCGTGATGCAGGTGCTGTTCGAAGGCACCAAGGATCCCAAGTACCGCCCCGCTCCCCTGCTGGTGGAAATGGTGGAAGCCGGTTACCTGGGCCGCAAGACCGGCAAGGGCTTCTACACCTACTGAGCCGCGGTCGCCATGGCCTGAGCGCAGCCGGGCTGCGGTCGTAAAAAAGGCGGCGGGGAGTCTGACTCCCCGCCGCCTTTTCTTTTGCCAGCCGCTTTTACTTGCCGACGCTGCCGGCCTGGAACACGGCAATGGCCTTGCCGTCGCCGTCCCGCAGCAGCAGGTGGCGGTCGCTGATCTGCCAGCTTTGCGCCCAGCCCAGGGCGTTGAGGAAGGTCTGCTCCTCATCCATGTGGTGCATGCAGGCCATCAGGGTGCCGCCCATCTGGGAAAAGTCGATGCGCTGGCCCTTCAGTTCGTAGCTGCCGAGAATCCTGTTGCAGCCGCCGGCGCCGCTGACCCGGCCGTCGGCCTGGAGCAGCAGGTGGGGCGCCAGATTGCCCCGGTGGCGGCTGAGGGGCTTGCCGTCCAGCTGAACCAGGCGCCAGGTGGTGCCGACCAGGGGCAGGGGCGCCGATGCTGCCGCCGGGCTGGCGGTGCCGCCGGCACCTGCCTTGGCCGTCGCCGGGGAGGCGGCCGGCCGGGCTGCTGCCACGGCGTCGCTGCCGGGGCAGCCGGCCTGGGGCCAGACGCCGTAGAAACGGTCCACCACCACCTTGACCTGGCCGTCGCGACGGCTTGCCAGGTGGCCGGCGAAGCGCACCAGCTGGGCTTCTCCCACCTCCCGGCCGAGCTTGCCGGCCGCCGACTCCAGGACCCCGTAGGCCGCTTCGGCGGCGACGGGGAACTGGGGCGAGCCCGGAGCGCAGAGGCGGATGCTGCCTTCCTTGCCCTGGCGGCTGTAGAGGCCGGTGAGGGTGCCCGAGACCCGGGCCGGCAGGGCCTGGGGCAGACGCACCAGTTCGTAGTTGTGACGGCTGGCGATGGAGCGGCTCTCGCCGTCAAGCAGACGCAGGCGTTCCGGGTTTTGCACGGAAAGGCGGGTGCTGTCGCTACCGGGGGCTTCCAGGGTCAGCACGTCGCCCTTGGCATCCAGGCTCCAGCGGCCGTTGCGGCGCACCGCGGCGGTGACGCCCTTGCCCCGGTAGGCCTGGCTCAGCTGGAAGCTGTGGTCCGCCTCCAGGTCCAGCTGCCAATCCACGCCGACACAATTGGCGCAGGGCATTTCCCCGATGTAGGTGGCGGGCAGGGCCGGCGGCGCCGCCTGGGCGGCGAGGCCCCAACCCAGGCCCAGCCCCAGGAGGACGAGGCGGAGAGGCTGAAAGGGGCGGCAGGAGGTCGGGACGGCAGGTTTTGACGGATGACCCATGGCTTTCCTTGTGCGGATGGCAGGACGGTTGTAAGGGTTCAGATGGCCGGATCGGAGCCTTCCGGCGCCTGGGGCAGGATCAGGTTGAGCAGCACCGCCAGCACGCCGCACAGGCTGATGCCCTGCAGGCTGAAACTGCCGATGGTGACGCTCAGGCCGCCGATGCCGGTGACCAGGGTGACGGAGACGATGCACAGGTTGCGCGGATTCATCAGGTCGGTGCGGGCATCCATCAGGGTCTTCAGGCCGATGCCGGCAATGGAGCCGAACAGCAGCACCATGATGCCGCCCATGACCGGCATGGGAATGGTCTGCAGCAGGGCGCCGAACTTGCCGACGAAGGCCATGAGGATGGCGAAGCCGGCAGCCCAGGTCATGATCACCGGGTTGTAGTTGCGGGTCAGCATGACGGCGCCCGTGACCTCGCCGTAGGTGGTCACCGGAGGGCCGCCGAAGAGGCCCACCACATTGACCGCCAGGCCGTCCCCCAGCAGGGTGCGATGCAGGCCGGGGGATTGGGTGTAGTCCTTGCCCACCACCGAGCCCACCGCCAGGATGCCGCCCACGTGCTCGACGATGGGGGCGATGGCCACGGGAATCATGAAGAGGATGGCGGCCAGGTTGAACTCGGGGCTGCCGAACTGGGGCACGGCCAGCCAGGCGGCCTCATGCACCTTGGTGAAATCGACGATGCCGAAGAAGAAGGCGGCCGCATAGCCCACGGCCACGCCCACCAGGATGGGCACCAGCTTGAGCAGGCCCCTGGCGCGGATGGCGGTGAGCATGGTGGCCACCAGGGCGATGGCGGCTACCGCCAGGGCCGTGTCGTAGGGCACCACCTGCTGCTCGCCGGCCTTGCCGGTAGCCATGTTCACCGCCACCTGGGCTAGGCCCAGGCCGATCACCATGACCACGGGACCGATCACCACCGGCGGCAGCAGGCGGTGGATGAGGCCGACGCCGCGCCACTTCACCAGGGCGGCGGCGACGTAGTAGAAGAAGGAGGCGGAGGCCAGGGCACCCAGGGTGGCGGGCATGCCCCAGGTCTGCACCGAATAGATCACCGGGGCGATGAAGGCGAAGGAGGAACCCAGGTAGATGGGCACCTGGCGCCTGGTGCAGATCTGGAAGATGAGGGTGCCGACGCCGGCGCCGAGCAGGGCCAGGCTGGGGTTGAGGCCGGTGAGCAGGGGCACCAGCACGGTGGCGCCGAAGGCGACGAAGAGAATCTGGGCGCCGGAAAGGGCGGTACGCCAGGTCGGATCGGGTTTCTGGGTCATGGTCGCCGCCTTACTTGGTACCGAAAATCTTGTCGCCAGCATCTCCCAGGCCCGGGATGATGTAACCGTGCTCGTTGAGGTGGCTGTCGATGGCCGCCACATAGACGTCCACGTCGGGGTGGGCGGCCTGCAGTTTGGCGATGCCTTCCGGCGCCGCCACCAGGCAGATGGCGCGGACGTGGGCGCAGCCCTTGCGCTTCAACATGTCGATGGTGGCGATGAGGGAGCCGCCGGTGGCCAGCATGGGGTCGATGATGAGGGCCAGGCGTTCGTCCAAGGAGCCGACGAAGCGCTCGAAATAAGGTTCCGGCATGAGGGTTTCCTCATTGCGGGCGATGCCCACCACGCTCACCTTGGCGCTGGGAATGAGGTCCAGGACCCCGTCCAGCATGCCCAGGCCGGCCCGCAGGATGGGCACCACGGTGACCTTCTTGCCCTTCAGGCGCTGCACTTCCACCGGTCCGGCCCAGCCGTCGATGGTGACGCTTTCCACTTCGAAGTCGCGACAGGTTTCGTAGGTGAGGAGGCGGGCCAGTTCGGCGGTGAGTTCGCGGAATTTCTTGGTGCTCATGTCGGCGGCGCGCATGAGACCGATTTTGTGCTGGACCAGGGGGTGCTGGACTTCGATGACGGCCATGGTGATCTCGTAAAAACGGGGGCAAACCGCGCAAGGATAATCCATTGGCGTGTCCCTGGCGCGTGGCGCCGCGGAGATTCCGGACATTTCCTGCGCCGGGCGGCTGCGCCTTGGGTAGAATACGCCCTCTTTTTTCCGGTAAATCAGCGACATGGCAAGACTGGCGCTGGCCCCCATGCAGGGCCTGGCAGACGACGTGATGCGGGAGGTGCTGACGGCCATCGGCGGTTACGACTGGTGCGTCACCGAGTTCATCCGCGTCACCGATGCGCTCCTGCCCGCCCGCGCCTTCCGCCGCATGGCGCCGGAACTGGACAACGCCGGCCGCACCGGCGCCGGCACGCCGGTGGCGATCCAGCTGCTCGGTTCCGATCCCGTCTGCCTGGCCGAGAACGCCGCCCGGGCGGCAGAGTTCGGCCCCCTGGCGGTGGACCTCAACTTCGGCTGTCCGGCGCCCATGGTTAATCGCCACGGCGGCGGCGCCATCCTGCTCAACGATCCGGAACTGCTGCATACCATCGTCGCCACGGTGCGCCGGGCCATGCCGCCGCAAGTGCCGCTGACGGCGAAGATGCGTCTCGGGGTGAAGGACACGGCCCGCACCCTGGACTGCGCCCGGGCCCTGGCCACGGGCGGCGCCGCCGAGCTGGTGGTGCATGCCCGGACCAAGGAGGAGGGCTACACGCCGCCGGCCCACTGGCATTGGATCGCCCGCATCGCCGAAGCGGTGGCAGTGCCGGTGGTGGCCAACGGCGAGGTGTGGAACGTGGCCGACTGGGAGGGAATCCGGGAGGTTTCGGGCTGCGCCGACGTCATGCTCGGCCGCGGCGCGGTGGCCGATCCGCTGCTGGCGAGGCGCATCAAGGGGGAGGCGATTGCCGGGGCCGAGGCCTGGGCAGTGGTGGAGCCGGCCCTGGCCGACTTCTGGCGGCGGGTCACCGCCAAACTGGAACCCCGGCATTGCCCGGGGCGCATCAAGCTGTGGCTGGGATTGCTGCGGCGGACCTGGCCCGAAGCCGAAGCCCTGTATCAGCGCATCCGCCCCGCCCGGGACTGCGCCGCGGTGGAGTCCGGCCTGGCTGCCGCCGGCATCCTGCCCGCGCCGGTGGCCTGAGGCCGAGGTCCGGCGTCGGCCATGGGCGCTCAGCCCGTGGAGCGCACCTTGGTGACGCGGCGGGGAGCCGCTTCGTCCTGCTCGACCTGGACCTCGGCCACCTTGTTGCACACCAGATGCCCGGTGAGGGTGGCGCCCTCGCTGATGGTCAGCTCGCCGTAGCGCACGTGGCCGCCCTTGACCTTGGCGGTGGGGCCGAGGAAGAGGGTTTCCCGGGCCTCGATATTGCCGCTGACGGTGCCATAGACCACCACGTGGTCGGCCAGCAGGTGGCCTTTGACGAAGGCCTGCTGGTTCACCACGATGACCGGGGTCTCGCCTTCCTTGCCGCGCAGGTCGCCGCGCACGTTGCCGTCCACCCACAGGCCGCCGCAGAAATCGACTTCGCCGTGGACCGTGGTACCGGTGGGGATGACGCCCTTCATGGCGACGTCGGGCAGGCCGTTGGCGCCGAAGCGCAGGGGTTTGGAATTTTTCATGATGTACGTCCCATCCTTGTCTGTTGGCTCAAGCGAACCCCGCTGGGTTCGAGAAGATCTACCGTGACGTTGCGCGGAGTGAAGCCGTCCGGTAGGGGGATGACACCTGCAGTTCTGAGGAAACGGCTGACTTCCACTTTCAACTTCGGGTCCGGGGCATCGCCGGCGGCGGGATAGCGCCAGGTGGCCGGTTTGCCCTCTTGTTCTCCGGCCACTGCGAATTGCAGGGTGCCGTTGAATTTGCGGCCGCTATTGGCCAGGGTCAGGCGGTAACGCAGCTGGCCCGGCAGTGCCGGGTCCTGGGCCACGCTAAAGGCCTTCAGTTCCAGTCCGTCCTGCTCGGTCGGGGCGGCATCCGGAGTTGCCGGGGGCAGGGGTGCGGGAGCTGCCGCCACGGCGGGCTCCGGCGGTGCCGGCACGGCCATGGCCACCGGGACCGGCTCCGCTGCCGGAGGCAGGGGGAAATGCTGGCCGGCGCGGAAGGCGAGGGCCAGGGCCAGCAGTACGCCGCCGGCCATGGCCAGCTTCTGCAGCACGCGGTGCCACAGGGGTTTGGGGACTTCGATCCGGACGGTGGGGGTCGGCAGCATCGGTCGCGAACGGTCGTAAAAGTTTTATCAGTCAGTTAACCGCGGCCCGGATGGCTTGGCGGTTCAGCAGGGTGCGGCTTCCTGGCTGGGCACGAATTTCGGCTTGGCTGAGAAGACTTTGGGGGGCGGATTGTTTCCCAATTGACCCCATGCTTCAAGCTGTTTCTTAAGATATCGGCAGCATAGCCATGAAATTAAATGTTTTTTTCAAAAAAAACTACCTAGGGTGATTCCTAGGGGGAGAGGACGGCCGCTGCCGGCGGTGTTTTTTGCCCCAATGCTCCAGCTTTCAAGCGGCCCGGGCTTGGGTATGATGGGCGCCCGCAAGCGCTTTGCGGCGCGTTCCCCGGGCCCGGTTGCGGCCCTTCTGATCCGAGTCATGTCATGGTCTGTCAGTCCTGCGGCGCCTGCTGCGCCGCCTACCGCGTCGATTTCCATCCGGCCGAACTGGAGGGCGGGAATTTCGCCTGGGAGGGCGGCATTCCCCTGGCCCTGACGGTGCCCGTGACGCCCCATCTGGTGCGCATGGCCGGCACCGATGCCAGCCCGCCCCGCTGCGTCGCCCTGAGCGGCGAGGTGGGGGTGGCTGTCTCCTGCAGCCGTTACGCCCAGCGGCCCTCGCCCTGCCGCGAGTTCAATCCCCTGGCAGAACTGGGCATCACCGACGAGGCCTGCGCCCGGGCCCGGCAGAAGCACGGCTTGCCGCCCCTGGCGGACCCTGCCTGAGACCTTTGCCGCGGCGCTGGCGGGCTGCTCCCGATTGACCCCCCGCCGGCCCCGGTGCTAATGTTGGCGCCATTGATAAAGGCAAACCCGTACGAAAGGCGGGGGCGCAAAGTCACCGGTCTACCGGGCGTCGGCAAGGGCGCTCCATGACGGCGGGACTGCCATAAGCAACGTGCCATCCCGGGCCGGTTGCGAGGAGACTTCGGCGCAAGCCACGTGTATTCCCTCTAACCATTGAGTTTGGGAGGTTGGTCATGTTTGCTGAAGTTCCGGAGCTTTCCCCGGGGGCGTCCGCTCCCCTTGCCATGGCAGCCAGCATCGAGCTGGAGACCGTCAACGGCATCCTCAGTACCGTCACCATTCCGCCGTGCCCCAGCGTGGTCCTTTCCCTGATGGAGGAGGCGCGCCAGGATGACGTGGATTTCCAGCGCATCAACCGTCTCATCAGCGGCGACGTCAGCCTGGCGGCGTCCATGATGAAGACCGCCAATTCCCCCTTCTTCGCCCTGCGCTCCAAGGTGCAGTCGGTGCAGCAGGCGGTGGCCGTGCTGGGCCTGAAGAACATCCTCAAGGTGGTGACCGGCCTGGAGCTGCAGCGCAGCCTGGGCAAGGGCGGCGGGGTCAGCATGGAGCGCTTCTGGGAACGCTCCAACCTGCACGCCGCCATCTGCGGCTGCCTGGCCCGGCGCCTGCCCGGCACCTCGGTGGAGGATGCCTACACCTTCGGCCTTTTCCACGACTGCGGCATTCCCATCCTCATGCAGCGTTTCCCCGACTACAAGGAAACCCTCATGGCCGCCAACCATTCCAGCCTGCCGGTGCCCGAGGTGGAGTTCGAGCGCCATGCCACCAGCCATGTCATGGTGGGCGCCATGCTGGCCCACAATTGGCAGCTGCCGGAGAAGATCGTCCGCGCCATCCGCGGCCACCACGACCTGACCCTGCTGGAGGACGAGCGGGAGCCGGCCGAGGTGCGCACCCTGATCGCCCTGTCCCTGCTGGCCGAGCACCTGGCGGCCCGCTACCTGGGGGTGGCGGAGGAGTCCGAGTGGCAGCTGTGGGGCGAGCAGGCTTTTGCCTACCTGGGTTTCGACGACGGCGAACTGGAAGAGCTGTACCCGGAACTGCTGGAGGAACTGGGCGACGTCATCGCCGCCCGGGGCTAGGTTTTCAGTCCAGAGTGCGGCGGAAGGTGCGCAGGCCGATACCCAGCACCACGGCGATGAAGGCCAGGATCGGCCAGACGCCGCTCCACACCATGTCGATGCCGTTGCCCTTGAGCAGGATACCCCGCACCAGCACCAGGAAATGGGTGAGGGGCAGGACATTGCCCACCACCTGGGCCCACTCCGGCATGCCGCGGAAGGGGAACATGAAGCCCGAGAGCAGCATGGAGGGCAGGAAGAAAAAGAAGGTCATCTGCATGGCCTGCAACTGGTTGCGGGCGATGGAGCTGAAGGTGATGCCCAGGGTCAGGTTGGCGCAGATGAAGAGCAGTACCACGGCGTAGAGCAGCAACAGGTTGCCGTGCATGGGCACGTCGAAAATGTAGCGGGCGGCGAGCAGGATCAGGGTCACCTGGATCAGGCCGATGAGGATGTAGGGCACGATCTTGCCGGTCATCACCTCCACCGGGGTGGCCGGCGTCGCCAGCAGGTTCTCGAAGGTGCCCCGCTCCCGTTCCCGGGTCATGGCCAGGCCGGTCATCAGCACCATGGTCATGGTCAGGATCACCCCCAGGAGGCCCGGCACCACGTTGTAGGAGGTGAGCCCTTCCGGGTTGTAGCGGCGGTGCACCCGCAGGTCCAGGGGCGGCGTCGCGGTCTTTTCCAGCCCCGGCAGGTCGGGCGCGAAAACCTCCAGTCCCAGTCTGTTGAGCACCGAAATGGCGCCACCGGCGGCCATGGGATCGGTGGCGTCCGCCTCCACCAGCAGGGTCGGTGCCTTGCCCCGCACCAGGTCCCGGTGGAAGCCGGGTGGGAAGGTGACGACGAACTGCACCTGGCTGCGGTTCAGCAGGGCGTTGGCCTCTTTTTCGTCCACGCTGCCGACGATCTTGAAGTAGTCGCTGTTCTGCATCGCCGCCACATAGGAGCGGGCGAAGGGGCCCGGGTCGGCCATGACGATGGCGGTGGGCAGGTGCTTGGGGTCGGAGTTGATGGCGAAGCCGAACAGCAGCAGCTGGATGATGGGAATGCCGACGATCATGCCGAAGGTGAGCCGGTCCCGCTTCAGCTGGATGAACTCCTTGAGCAGGATGCCGAACCAGCGGGAAAAGGAGAAGGTGAAGGAGAAGGCTTGGGAGAAATTCTGCAGACGCTGTTTCATGGCATCACCCCTGGAACGGATCCGGACTGCCCTGCATGAGGTGGATGAAGGCATCCTCCAGAGAGGCAGGAACGACGGCCATCTCCATGGGCTTGCCCTGGAGGAAGGCTTCCAGACTGGCTTGCAGCCTGGCCTCGTCGCGGCCGCTGACGTGGAGCACGTTGCCGAAGCTGGCCACCAGATCCACCCCGGGCAGGCCCCGCAGTGCCTCCCCCAGGCCGTGCAGGCTGGCGCCGCTGATTTCCCGGGTGTGCAGGCCCTGGGCCGCCACCACCTGCTCCGCCGTGCCCGAGGCCAGCAGGGTGCCGTAGGCGATGTAGGCGAGACGGTGGCAGCGCTCGGCCTCGTCCATGTAATGGGTGGATACGAGCACCGTGATGCCGGCGGCGGAGAGGCGGTGGATTTCCTCCCAGAAGTCGCGCCGGGCCTTGGGGTCCACCCCGGCGGTGGGTTCGTCCAGGAGCAAGAGCCGGGGCCGGTGCAGCAGGCAGGAGGCCAGGGCCAGGCGCTGCTTCCAGCCGCCGGAAAGGGTGCCGGCCAGCTGGCTGCGGCGGCCGGCCAGGCCCAGTTCCTCCAGGGCCCGGTCCACCGCCTCCCGGCGCCGCTCCATGCCGAACATGCGGGCGACGAAATCCAGGTTTTCGCCGATGGTAAGGTCGTCCCACAGGGAGAACTTCTGGGTCATGTAGCCCACCTGGCGCTTGATGGCGGCGCTCTCCCGCAACACGTCCAGACCCAGGCAGGTGCCCTGGCCGCTGTCCGGCGTCAGCAGGCCACACAGCATGCGGATGGAGGTGGTCTTGCCGCTGCCGTTGGGGCCGAGGAAGCCAAAGATTTCCCCCTGCCGCACCTGCAGCGCCAGGTCCTTCACCACGTGCTTGTCGCCGAAGTGCTTGTTGATGCCGGTGACGTCGATGACCAGCGGGGAGTCGTTCATCCCGGCTTCCATTTCAGCGCTCCAGCAGGCGCACATCCACCGGCAGGCCGGGACGCAGGCTGGCGGCCTGCTCCGGGGCCGGTGCCGCCTCGATGCGGAACACCAGTTTTTCCCGGCTGCCCCGGCTGTAGATCACCGGCGGCGTGTATTCGGCCTGGGGCGCGATGAAGTCGATGCTGGCGCGGATGGGCTGGGCGCAGCCGTCGCAGGCCGCTTCCACCGCCTGTCCCGGCTTGAGCCCGGCCAGGGCCGTTTCCGGCACGTAGAAGCGCAGCTTGCGGCGGTTGTCCGGCAGCAGGCTGGCCACGGCGGCGCCGGCGGGCACCCATTCGCCGGGACGGTAGTAGGTCTCCGTCACCTCGCCGGCGGCAGGCGCGCTGACGGCCTTCCGCTCCACCACCCAGCGCTTCTGGGCCGCCAGGGCGGCGGCGGCCTGGAGGTCGGCCTCGGCGCCTTTGATCTCGGCCTGGCGGCCCAGGGTGCTGCGGTAGGTGGCCAGCTGCTGGCGGGCCGCCTCCTCCTGGGCCAGGGCCTGGTCGAAGGCGCTCTGGGCTTCGTCCAGCTTGGCCTGGGCGACGAAGTTCTGCCGCGCCAGGGCCTGCTGCTGGTCGAGGCGGGTGCGGGCCAGGCGGCGGCCCGCTTCGGCCGCCCGCAGATTGGCTTCCAGCCCGGCGATCTCCGGCGCCCGGCGCGGTTCCTTGAGGTTTTCCGCCTTTTCCCGGGCGGCGGCGATGCGGGCCTCGGCCTCGGCCAGGGCCTGGGCGTCCGGGTCCGCCGCCACGGCAAAAAGGGCCTGGCCCTCGCTCACCCGGCTGCCCCGGGGCGTCTCCAGGGACTTCAGGTAGCCGGCCTGGGGTGCCGCCAGGTAGAGGTATTCGCCTTCCACGTAACCCGGGTAGACGGGGGCGGCGTCGCGGCCGCAGGCAGCCAGCAGGGGCAGGGCGGCGGCGAGCAGCAGGGGCAGGGTGGCGCTTTTCATGGTGCGGGACTCCCCGGGGCGGTGGGATGGGGCAGGAGGGCCAGAAGCTGGCGCAGGCCCACGGCCAGCTCCGCTTCGGATTGGGGGCTCTGGCGGCCCAGGTTCATCACCGCCAGGCCGACGATGGCGGCGTGGAAGACCAGCACCTGGGGCGCCTCCGGCGCGTAGCCCAGGTGGCTCAGCAATTGGGCGATGGATTGGCGCACATGGTCCACCAGGCGGCTCACCGCTTCCCGCAGGGACGGTTCCTGATCGGCGGCGGCCACCAGGCCCAGCAGCATGCGCACCCGAGGCAGGAAGCGCATGGCGGCGGCCAGGGCCTGGGCCGGGTCGGCCTCCGGGCTGCCCAACTGGCGTGTCAGGGCGTCATTCACCGACTGTTCGGCGATGGCCAGCAGCAGTTCGTTGCGGGTGGGGAAGTAATAGGTGAGATGGCTCTGGCTGACCCCGGCCGCCTTGGCGATGCGGGGCTGGGTGAGGGCCGCCAGGCCCTGTTCGTGGAGCAGGGTGACGCCGGCGGCGAGGAGCCGTTGCTTGACGCTCATGGTCGGTGGATGCCGTGGGTGAATACTGTTTGGTAACTCTACCAAGATTTGGTGGGCTTACCAAAAATATTTCGCCCGGGCCGGTGGTGGCTGCCGGTTGAGTCTGGGACAATGCGGCCCTTGGCTTTAGCGGCCGTCATTTTCTGAAGGATTTTTCATGGCCATCGTTTTTCCCGTGCGCGGCGAATACATCCAGCTCGATCAACTGCTCAAGGCGGCCAGCCTGGTGTCTTCCGGCGGCGAGGCCCACATCATGGTGGACGAGGGCCAGGTGAAGGTGGACGGCAAGGTGGAAACGCGCAAGCGGGCCAAGCTGCGCCCCGGGCAGAAGGTGCAGTTCGGCGGCGAGACCATCCAGCTGGTGGCCGAGGAGGCCTAAGCGCCCAGGAGGCAGTGGCCGGGCGGGACTGCTCCCGCGTTGGCTGAGTGCGGCGACACACAAGACAAAGGGCCGGCAACTTGCGTTGCCGGCCCTTTGTCTTGCGGCCTGTCGGATTGGCAGTTGACCAATCGACCGAGGCTAGAGGTCGGGGGCGCTGATGCCCAGGGCTTCTTCGGCCCAGGCCAGGGCCAGCTGGCTGGTGTTGCCGAGGCCCGCCGGATCGATGCCCAGTTCGCCGGCGATGTCCGCTGCCTGGGCGCTGGGGCCGTGCTCCACGGCCAGGGCCAGCTGCAGGAAGCGGGCGTAGGGCCCCTCGCTGCGCAACAGGACGGCCGTCACCTCGTCCGCCAGATTGATCAGCTGCAGCACCTTGGTCAGAGGCATGGCCAGCAGCACGTCGAAGAGGGAGAGCAGGCCCACCAGGAACAGCTCGTCGCAATCCTTCTTGGCCAGCACGCCGTCGGCCACGGTTTCGAGGAAGCGGGCCCGGGTCATGGCCACTTCCAGCAGGGCCTCGTCCCGGTCCCGGGGCGTGCCGACGCGGAACATGGCGACGGTGAGCCAGCGGTACAGGCGCTGCCGGCCCAGGACCATGATGGCCTGTTCCAGGCTGGCCACCGGCGCCGACAGGCCGGCTGCCGGGGAGTTGGCCAGGGCCAGCACCTTGAGGGCGATGCCCGGGTCCTTCTTGGCCACGGCCCCCAGGTCCGCTAGGTCGGCCTCGGCCCGGATCAGGTTGAGCATTTCCATGAGCACGACCCGGGAGTTGTCCAGCTTGCCTTCGGGTTCCTCGCAATCGGCCAGCACGGTGAACGGGCCGAGGCAGTAGTCGAAGCCCCAGGCCGCGCACATGCGGCGTTCCGGCCAGCCGGGCACGCCGTCGGCGGCCAGCTCCAGCTGGGGCGCAGCCGCCTTCAGGCCCCGGGCCAGGCGCTGGAAATCGGTGAGGTCGTAGTCGTCCAGGCGGAGCAGGGCCAGGTCCGCCAGGGCCAGCAGGGGCGCGTGTTCCGGCAGCAGGGTGAGGCCGCGCAGGGCGAGGCGGCAGCCATCCGCCCTGGCCTGCTGCAACAGGGGCAGCCAGGCTTCCACGTCCGAACCTTCCACATCCAGCAGCAAGGTGCTGCGGGCGGCCCGCAGGGGCAGGTGGCCGCCAGCGGCCAGGGCGGCGCGGGAGATCGGCACCAGGGCCAGGCGGCGGGTGGCGAAGGCGGGCAGGTCGATCTCTGCCAGGGCGGCGAGGAAAGCGCTTTCCGCCGGCGCGTCGGCCTGGGGTGACGTTTGTCCGGCGGCGCTGCCGGCGGTGGAAAAGCGGTAGCCGCAGAGACGGTTGCGGCTGTCGATGATTTCTTCACGCCGCAGCATGGCTTCGGCGGCGGCCCGTTGCCGTTGTTGGGCCGCCACGGCCGGATCGACGATGGGCGTCGTCACCAGGGCGGAAAGGGGCAGGGGCTGGAGCGGGGTGTCGTCCTGGCCGGTGAGACGGCCGATGAGTTTGCCAAAAACCATGGGTCGGGGATTTTATTGTGGGTTGTTGTAACCCGTTATTTTACGTCCCTCGCCGGGGTGGAAAGCTGTCAAAAGTTGGCAGTCGGGGCGCTAAATCTTATCCCCGATTCACCGGAGCAAGTCTGTGGATAGGCCGGGGATAAGCGCGCCAGCCCCCTGATTCATCGCTGTTTTTGCTCTCCGCCTAAAAAAACGGCAATCGGGGCAAAACCGGGGGATGGGCCGCAGATCGAGCATTGGCGCGGGGTTCCGCCGGTGGATAAAACGCCTTTATCCACCTTTTAGGGGAACAAGCCTGTGGAAAAGCAGTGGGCAAATCACCTAAGTACGTCACCCGCCAGGGTTTTTGGCCTCCGCCTAAAAAACAGGCGGAGGCCTTGTTATCCGGCTTGCCGCCTAGCTCAGCAACTGGCGCAGCACGTAGGGCAGGATGCCACCGTGGCGGAAGTATTCCACCTCGATGGGGGTGTCGATGCGACACAGCAGGGGCACTTGCTCCACCCGTCCGTCGCTGCGGGTGATGCGCAGCATCAGGTCCTGCTGGGCTTGCAGGGGACCGTCGGCGCCGGGCAGGTCGAAGCGTTCGCTGCCGTCCAGGCCCAGGCTGGCGGCGCTGGTGCCGGCCTTGAACTGCAGGGGCAGCACCCCCATGCCCACCAGGTTGGCCCGGTGGATGCGCTCGAAGCTGCGGGCCACCACGGCCCGCACGCCGAGGAGCCGGGTGCCCTTGGCGGCCCAGTCCCGGGAGGAGCCGGTGCCGTATTCCTCGCCGGCGAAGACCAGGGTGGGGGTGCCCCGCTGCTGGTAGGCGCTGGCGGCCTCGAACACCGTCACCTGCTGCCCGTCGAGCAGGGTGTAGCCGCCTTCCACCGGGCTGCCGTCTGCCTTGGGCGGCAGCATCAGGTTCTTCACCCGCACGTTGGCGAAGGTGCCGCGCACCATGACCTCGTGGTGGCCGCGGCGGGAGCCGTAGGAATTGAAGTCCAGGGACTTCACGCCCTGGGCGGTGAGCCACTGGCCCGCCGGGGTGGCCGCCTTGAAGGAACCGGCGGGGGAAATGTGGTCGGTGGTGACCGAGTCTCCCAGCACCAGCAGGGCCCGGGCACCGTTGATGGGCGCCAGGGGCGGCGGCTCGACAGTGAAGCCGTCGAAGAAGGGCGGCCGGGCGATGTAGGTGGAGGGCGGCCAGTCGTAGATTTGTCCCTCCGGCGCCGGCACCGCGTTCCACAGGTCGTGGTCCCGGGTGAAGTCCGCGTAGAGGCGGCGGTAGGTGGCCGGGTCCTGGGCGAAGGGCAGCACGGCGGCGATTTCTTCCGAGCTGGGCCAGATCTCCCGCAGGTACACCGGCTGGCCGTCGCGGCCCGTGCCCAGGGGCGTGGTGGTGAGATCCACATTGACCCGGCCGGCGATGGCGAAGGCCACCACCAGGGGCGGCGAGGCCAGGTAGTTGGCGCGGATGGCGGGATGGATGCGGGCCTCGAAATTGCGGTTGCCGGAGAGCACGGCGGCCACCACCAGGTCCCGCTCGGCGATGGCCTGGTTGAATTCGGGCGCCAGGTCCCCCGCATTGCCGATGCAGGTGGTGCAGCCGTAGCCTGCTAGGGCGAAGCCCAGTTGGGCCAGGGGCGCCAGCAGGCCGGCCTTTTCCAGATAGTCGGTGACCACCCGGGAACCGGGGGCGAGGGAGGTCTTGATGTGGGGCTGCACCGAGAGACCTTTGTCCACCGCCTTTTTCGCCAGCAGGCCGGCGGCGATCAGCACCGCCGGATTGGAGGTGTTGGTGCAGGAGGTGATGGCGGCGATGAGCACGTCGCCGTGGCCCAGGTCCACGCCCGCCCGGGCCGTGGGCTGGCGCTGCGGCAGTTGTTCGGCCGGCTTGCCGAAGCCGTTGGCGCTGGTGGGCTGGCTGAACAGGGTGTCGAAACTGCGGCCCATGTCGGACAGATTGATGCGGTCCTGGGGCCGCTTGGGGCCGGCCAGGGAGGGCACGATGGTGGCCAGGTCCAGGCTCAGCTGGGTGCTGTAGTCGATGTCGCCGGCCCGGGGGGCGCCGAACAGGCCCTGGGCGCGGAAGTAGGCCTCGAAGGCTTCCACCTCGGCCTCGTTGCGGCCGGTCTGGCGCAGGTAGTCCACGGTCTTCTCGTCCACCGGGAAAAAGCCCATGGTGGCGCCGTACTCGGGCGCCATGTTGGCGATGGTGGCCCGGTCGGTGAGGGACAGGCTGGTGGTGCCGGGGCCGAAGAATTCGACGAACTTGCCCACCACCTTTTCCCGGCGCAGCAGTTCGGTGACGGTGAGCACCAGGTCGGTGGCGGTGACGCCCTCGTTGAGGCGGCCGCGCAGTTCCACGCCGACCACGTCGGGAGTGAGGAAATACACCGGCTGGCCGAGCATGGCCGCCTCCGCCTCGATGCCGCCGACGCCCCAGCCGACGACGCCGACGCCGTTGATCATGGTGGTGTGGGAGTCGGTGCCCACCAGGGTGTCCGGGAACAGCAGTTCGCCCTGGCGGCGCACGCCGCGGAACAGGTATTCCAGGTTCACCTGGTGCACGATGCCGATGCCCGGCGGCACCACCTTGAAGGTGTCGAAGGCCTGCATGCCCCATTTCATGAACTGGTAGCGCTCGGCGTTGCGCTGGAACTCCAGCTCCATGTTGCGGCGCAGGGCCGTGGGGGTGCCGTACTCGTCCACCTGTACCGAGTGGTCCACCACCAGGTCCACCGGCACCAGGGGCTCGATGCGCTTGGGGTCCGTGCCCTGGGCCGCCGCCGCATCGCGCATGGCGGCCAGATCGCAGAGCAGGGGCACGCCGGTGAAGTCCTGCAGCACCACCCGGGCGACGACGAAGGGAATTTCCTCGGTGCGTTCCGCCCGGGGCTGCCAGTTGGCCAGCTGGTGCACGTGCCGGGGCGTCACCCGGCGGCCGTCGCAGTGGCGCAGCAGGGCTTCGAGGACGATGCGCAGGGACACCGGCAGGCGGGACACGGGGCCGATGCCGGTGGCCTCCAGGGCAGGCAGGGAGTGGAAGAGGCCGATGGGCCCCCGGGCGGTGGCCAGGGGCTGCAGGGTGGAAAAGGAATCAGTGGTCATGACGGCTCCGGAAAAGGGGAGGGACATGGGTACTGAGTCCGCCGCCGGCCGAACGTTCCGGAAATGTGGCCACCCATGTCACGGCCCCCCCGGGCGGGCGTGGCGTGTCTGTCGGCCGTTGCCCAGCCTCGGGGCGGGCGGGCCGCCGGAGCAAAACGCCGGGCAAGAAAAAGGGCGGCCCGCGGGCCGCCCTGGGGTGTGGGGCGTTCGTCCTCAGGCGGCGTTGGCGCGGCCGATGGCGGCGGCGAGGCGCTCGGTCTGAACCATGGCGCTGATGCCGATCAGCAGGTGGGCGGCCTGGACCAGCCAATGGTAGTCGCCGGGCAGCAGGGCGGTCTGGAACACGCCCAGGGCCAGCACCACGACGCCCCAGGTGGCGCCGAGGATGGCCAGGGCCGGGGCGGCCTTGAGACCGAGCAGGGACAGCAGCCACAGGGACAGCACCAGCAGGGCGCCGGTGCCCATGTGGGCGTGGAGCAGGGCGCCGCCCTGGCCGAGCCAGAGCAGGATGCCGAGAATGAGGGCGGCGGTGCCGGCCAGGCGGGCCGTGACGATGGCGATGCGGGTGAGGGTTTGCTGCATGTTGCGTTCTCCTTTGATGTTTATGGTTTGTTGTGGCGCCGTCCCCGGCCGGGGACGGAGACGCGGCCTTTTCGCCTTTGCCGGCGTTACGGGCCGTGCTGATTCTATGCTGCAATGCCGGAAATGCCGAAGCCCTTTCACACTGCGCCCGGCACCTCGGCTGCAAGCCGCGCCCCTGGCCGATCCCGGCGATGGCATGCTGAAGATAAAGGACTGGTGACGCTTTCAGGGCAGGTGCCATGAAAAACGGGAATGGATCGCTCCATTCCCGTTACTGTGGGGACGGGCCGGAAGTTAGGGACGGGCCGGCAGGGGCGCGAACTCCACCGGCACCCAGGCGTAGCTGCCCTTGCCTTCGGCGCGGACGTGGCCGAGGCCGGGGAAGGGCAGGTGCATGCCGCCCACCAGGACCTTGCTGGCGGCGGCTTCCTTCATGATGGCCTTGCGCGTGGCGATGGCCTGCTTCTGGTCCACGTCGAACTCGATGGAGACGCCGGGCTTGGCGAACTGCACGGCGTGGGCATGGACCAGGTCGCCCCAGATGAGCAGCTTCTGGCCTTTGGACTCCACGGCGAAGGCAGTGTGGCCGGGGGTGTGGCCGTTGGCCTTGACCGCCCGGATGCCCGGCACCAGCTCGCTGCCGGCGGCGAAGGTAGCCCATTGGCCCTTGGCCAGATAGGGTGCGGCGCTGTCCCGGGACAGCTTGAAGAAGGGCTGCATGCCTTCCGGCGCGGCGGCGGCCACCTTTTCCGAGAGCCAGAAATCATTGTCTTCCTGGGCCGCCAGGATGCGGGCCTTGGGGAAGATGGGCTGGCCTCCGGCGTCGTTGAGGCCGCCCATGTGGTCGGCGTGGAGGTGGGTCAGCACCACCGTGTCCACCTGCTCCAGGCTGTAGCCGGCCGCCTTCAGGTTGGCGGCGATGTTGCCGAGGGAGGGGCCGAACAGCTTGGCGGCGCCCGTATCCACCAGCACCAGGTTCTTGCCGGTGTTGATCAGGTAGGCGTTCACCGCCGTCTGCATCTTCGGGTTGCCGACGAACATGCGGGCCAGCAGGGAGTTCAGGTCCTGGGGCCGGGCGTTCTTCAGCAGCTTGGTCTCCAGCTCGATGGCGCCGTCGTAGAGGGCGGTTACCTCGAAGTCGCCCAGCTGGGTGCGGTAGTAGCCGGGCACCTGGGTCTGCACCTGGGGCGCTTCGGCCCGGGCCAGGGGCGCGAGGAAAAGGAGGGCGGCGGAAAGGGCCAGCAGTGAGCGGCGCAGTTGCATGGGGAAATCTCCTGTTATGGGTTTGGGATGATGGGAGAAGGAGAGGAGTGTAGCCTATGACGCGGGGCTCGCCGCAAGGACTGTTTCCCCGTCTTTTATCCCTTGACCTGGAGTGCGCTCCAGCTTTTAGGATGCCTGCCATGAAGCCCTATCTCTCCATCCAGGAAGCGGCCGCCAGCACCGGCCTGAGTCCCGACACCCTGCGCTACTACGAGCGCATCGGCCTCATCGGCGCGGTGCCCCGGGGGCCGGGAGGACAGCGCCGCTACGTGCCTGACGACATGGCCTGGCTGGCCTTCCTGTTGCGCCTGCGCAGTACCGGCATGCCGGTGCGGCAGATGCAGCAATTCGCCGAGCTGCGTCGGCAAGGCGAAGCCACCGCCGGGGCGCGCCGGGAAATGCTGGAGCGGCACCTGGAGGGCGTGCGGCGGAACATCCGCCAGCTGGAGGAAACGGCGGCGGTGCTGGCCGGCAAGGTCGAGCATTACCGGCAGCTGGAGGCTTCATCCATCCAACCCAAGGCAAAAGGAGCCTCCCATGGAAAAGTCCGAAGCGATGCAAAACGAGCGTTACGCCAGAGGCCTGGCAAAGCTGCAGGAGATTGACGGCCAGGCCGGGGAAAAGGTGGTGGCCAGCCTGGCCGATATTGCCCCGGATTTTGCCCGCTACCTGATCGAATTTCCCTTCGGCGACATCTACAGCCGCCCGGGCCTGGACCTGCGCTCCCGGGAAATCGCCGTGGTGGCGGCCCTGACGGCCCTGGGCAATGCGGCGCCCCAGCTCAAGGTGCACATCCAGGGCGCCCTCAACGTGGGTGTGAGCCGTCAAGAGGTGGTGGAGACCATCATGCAGATGGCCGTCTATGCCGGCTTTCCGGCGGCCCTCAACGGCCTGTTTGCGGCGCAGGAGGTGTTTGCCGAAGCCGGGTGAGCGGGACGGCGGCGATGTTCCCCGGGGCGGGAGTCCCGGATGCCCCTTGTCGTTGTAAGGGGCGGCAGGTTATGGTCCTGCTCTTGCACATGTCATGGTCCGGAAAATGTCGCGCCACCCCATGTATCCTTCCGCCCGCCTCGCCTTGTTGTTGCTCAATACCTGGTCCTTCTTCACCGGCCTGGCAGCCTTTTATCTCTACTGGCTTCTGTCCCTGTCCGGCGCCGCGGTCATGGCCGGAGGCATGGCGGCCGATATCGGCCAATTGAACGATGTCGGCATCCTGCGGCAACTGGCCCTCAGTTTGCTGCATGCAGCGGTCGATTTCCGTCAAAGCGGAATCACCCTGGCAGTATGGGGCCTGTCCCTGCTTATGCTCTCGAGCGGCCTGTCCTTGCTGCTGCTGTTCCGGGAAATGCGCCGTCCAGCGCAGCCCAGGGAACCGGAGCCGACGGATACAGGAAGCGGCTTCGTGGCCGACCTGCTGCAGGGGCGCCTGCCGTTGTGGAAGGCCTTCTGGCTTGTCTATGTTCCGGAGCCCTTCCTCGCCAGCCTTGTCGTCAATGTCCTCATCGGGAACCTGGACGGAAAGACCCAGGTGCTGCTGTCCATGTTCGTATTTCCATTGACCGTCGGTTTTGTGTGGACGCTGCTTTTGAGCGTGACGGTCCTGGTCTGGCGTTGCAGCGACAATACCGCCCGGCCGGTTTGGGGCAAGGTGGCGCGGGTGCTGCTGGTACTGGTCGTTGCCGTACCGCTGCTGCAGTTCCTGATCCGCATGGTGCCTTTCCTGGGGCTGCTTTCCCGCAGCTGACGGGGGCTAGTTCTCCCAGGGCGCCTGCTCGAAGGCCGTTGCCAGGAAATTGACCAGGGCCCGCACCTTGCCCGAGAGGTGCTTGCGTGAGGGATAGACGGCGTAGATGCCCAGTTCCCGCTGCTTGTACTGGGGCAGGATGGGCACCAGGCGGCCGCTGGCCAGGTCCTGGTGGCAGAGGAAGGTGGGCTGGAAGACGATGCCCTGGTGGTCCAGGGCGGCGGCGCGGCAGGTGTCGCCGTTGTTGGCGTGGAAGCGGGGGCGGAGATTGACGCTTTCCATGCCGTGGGGGCCTTCCAGTTCCAGGGTGTCGCCGCTGGGGGAATAGCTGTAGCCGATGAACTGGTGCCGGGCCAGGTCCGCCAGGGTCTGGGGCGTGCCGTGGGCCGCCAGGTACTGGGGCGAGGCGCAGAGCAGGATGCGGGTGCTGGCCAGGCGCCGGGAAACCAGGGAGGAGTCGGGCAGGCGGGTGATGCGCACCGCCAGGTCGTAGCCTTCCTCCACCAGATCCACCACCCGATCGTTGAGGCTCACATCCAGGCTCACTTCCGGATGGGTGGCGAGAAAGGCGCCCCACAGCGGCGCCAGGTGCAGCACGCCGAAGGAGAGGGGGGCGTTGACCTTGAGCTGGCCCACGGCCCGGTTGGTGGTGAGGCCCACGGCGCTGTCCGCGTCCTCCAGTTCTTCCAGGATCTGCTTGCTGCGTTCCAGGTAGAGGCGGCCGGCCTCGGTGAGGGACAGGCGGCGGGTGGTGCGATGCAGGAGGCGGGCGCCCAGGCGGCTTTCCAGGTCCTGCACCAGGCGCGATACGGCGGCCTTGGAACTGCGCAGCTGGTCCGCCGCCTTGACGAAGCTGCCGCTGTCCACCACGGCAACGAAGGCTTCCATTTCCCGGAATCTGTCCATTTTGTTCCGAATATAAAAACAGTTAGTCACTGGATTGTATATTTATCTTCAATCGTCGGTTCAATAAAGTACGTTCCATAGCGGCCACACCTGTTGCCGCCCACTTTCGAGGGACCGCACCATGACCCTGCCCACCCTGTTCATTTCCCACGGCGCGCCGACCTTCGCCCTGGAGCCCGGCATCATCGGCCCCCGGCTGACGGCCCTGGGGCGGCAACTGCCCAAGCCCCGGGCGGTGGTGGTGGTGTCCCCCCACTGGATCACCGCCGGCCTGGAAGTGGCCACCAGCCCCCGGCCCGAGACCATCCACGACTTCGGCGGCTTCCCGGAGGCCCTGTACCAGTTGCGCTACCCGGCCGCCGGTGCCCCCGAGGTGGCGGCCGAGGTCCTGGAGGCCTTGGCCCGGGCCGGCTTCCCCGGTCGCAGCAATCCCCACCGGGGCCTGGACCACGGCGCTTGGGTACCTCTCATGCACCTCTACCCGCAAGCCGACGTGCCGGTGGTGCAGCTGTCCCTGCCCATGACCGGTTCGCCCCAGGTGCTGCTGGCCCTGGGCCGGGCCCTGGCGCCCCTGCGGCAGCAGGGCGTGCTGCTGCTGGCCTCCGGCAGCATCACCCACAACCTGATGGACTTCCGCCTGGGCGGCGGCGAAGCGGCCTATGCCCGGGAGTTCATGGAGTGGGTGGCTGACACCATCGCCGCCGGCGACCTGGACGCCCTGCTGGACCTGCGCCGCCGGGCACCCCACGCGGTGCGCGCCCATCCCACCGACGAACACCTGCAGCCCCTGCTGGTGGCCATCGGTGCCGCCGGCGAGGACTGGGCTGCCGCCCGCCGCCTGGAAGGGGGCCTGGTCTATGGCGTGATCGGCATGGACAGCTATGCCTTCGGCGTCACCGCCGGGGGGGCAAACCAAATCGACCATTCCGCGTCTACCCCGGTGTCCGCCGCGGTAGCTGCCCACTGAAGCGAGGAATCACCATGAACCACAGCACCGACCGTTACAGCAGCACCGCCAAGGCCCTGCACTGGCTGATGGCCCTGGGCCTCTTCGGCGCCCTGGGCGTCGGCTTCTACATGACCGGCCTGCCCCTGTCGCCGCAGAAGCTGCAGATCTACTCCTGGCACAAGTGGGCCGGTGTCAGCCTGTTCCTGCTGGTGCTGCTGCGTTTTGCCTGGCGCCTCGGCCACCGGCCGCCGGCTCCCGTGCCCATGCCGGCCTGGCAGCGCCTCGCCGCCGAGGGCGTGCATCACCTGCTGTACCTGCTGATGTTCGCCATCCCCCTCACGGGCTGGCTGATGAGTTCGGCCAAGGGCTTCCAGACCGTCTATTTCGGCGTGCTGCCCATCCCCGACCTGATCGGCAAGGACCCGGACCTGGGCAACCTGCTGAAGACTGTGCATGTGAGCCTCAACTTCCTGCTGCTGGCCCTGGTGGCCGCCCATGCCGGCGCCGCCCTGAAGCACCACTTCCTGGACCGGGACGCCACCCTGCGCCGCATGCTGCCGGGCCGCTCCTGAGCTGCACCAAGAAAAACGCACGCCAACCCCAACGTCACGGAGATAACACCATGATCAAACAAACCCTCGGCGCCGCCGCCCTGGCCGCCGCCGTCTTCGCCCTGCCGGCCCAGGCCGTCGAGTTCAACGCGGTGCAGGCCGACAAGACCCAGATCGCCTTCACCTACAAGCAGATGAACGTGCCCGTGGATGGCAAGTTCAGGAAAAGCGCCGCCAGCATCGCCTTCGATCCGGCCAAGCCCCAGGCCGCCAGGGCCAGCCTGGAGATCGACCTGGCCAGCATCGATGCCGGCTCCCAGGAGGCCAATGACGAAGTGGCAAGCAAGCTGTGGTTCAACACCAAGGCCTTCCCCAAGGCCACCTTCGTCTCCAGCAGCGTCAAGGCCCTCGGCAACAACCATTTCGAGGTGGCCGGCAAGTTGAGCATCAAGGGCAAGACCCTGGACGCCACCGCACCCTTCACCTTCAAGCAGGAGGGGGCCAACGGCGTCTTCGACGGCGCCTTCGTGCTGAAGCGGGCCGACTACGCCATCGGCGAAGGCATGTGGGCCGACTTCGGCACCGTGGCCAATGAAATCCAGATCAAGTTCCATGTCGTGGCGGCGGCTGCCGCTGCGGCCAAGAAGTAAGCCGTACCGCTGTATCGCCCCAACCCCAAGCCGTACCCAGAGAAATCTTAGAAAACCCCTTACAGGAGATTAACCATGATCAAGCAACTCGTCGCCGTCGCCATCGCCGCTTCCTCCTTCGCCGCCGTGGCCGCTCCCGAAACCTATGTGATGGACGGCAGCCACACCTTCCCCCGCTTCTCCTACAGCCACTTCGGCTATTCCACCCAGCTCTCCCATTTCGACAAGACCAGCGGCAAGATCGTGATCGACAAGGCCGCCAAGAGCGGCAGCGTGGAGGTGACCATCGACATGAAGTCCGTCAATACCGGCTCCGCCCTGTTCAACGGCCACATCCAGGGCGAGGATTTCCTCGACACCGCCAAGTTCCCCACCGCCACCTACAAGTCCACCAAGGTGAACTTTGACGGCGACAAGGTTGTGTCCGTGGACGGCAACCTGACCATCAAGGGCATCACCAAGCCGGTCACCCTCAGCGTCACCTCCTTCCAGTGCATGCCCCATCCCATGCTGAAGAAGGACGCCTGCGGCGCCAACGCCACCGCCGTCATCAAGCGCAGCGAATTCAACGCCGGCAAGTACGCTCCCTATGTGGGCGACGACGTCACCCTGACTATCGCCGTCGAAGCCATCAAGGAATAAGCCTCCCCGAGGCTGCCTCCGGGCCCGCCGATGCAAGGCGCATCGGCGGGCCTTTTTGCCTTTAGAATGGGCCTCCCCAGATATCGCGCCGGCCCGTCGTGTCTCCCCGCTTCTATCCCAAGTCCTTTCTCAAGCTGCTCTCCCTGGCCTTTCTCGCCGCGGCCCTGCCTCTGGTGGTGGCCCTGGTGCAGACGGCCATGGAGGTGAACCTGCTGGTGCAGCAGAGCCGCCAGGCCGTGGGCCAGACCGCCCAGGCGGCCCGGGCCAGCCGCCAGCTGCTGGAACAGACCGTGGCCCTGGAACGCTCCGCCCGCCAGTACCTGGTGCTGGGGGAGCCGTCCCTGCTGGCGGACTACGACACCCTGCGGGCAGGCTTTCGCACCACCTTCAGCGAGCTGTCCCTGCTGCCCCTGGATGAAGCCCAGCTGCTGGAACTGAACCGCACCATCGACACCGAGGCCGCCCTGCGCGAGCGCCTGGAGAAGATCCAGGGCGGCAAGGCCCGCCTGGCCGAAGACTATGCCGCCCTTTCCGACCTGGCCCGGGGCGTGCAGCGCATCAGCGACGCCCTCACCGACCGGGAAATGAGCCGCCTCGGCGAACTGGCCGGGGAGGCGGAACAGCGCCTGTGGAAGCAGCTGCTGGCCATGCTGGTGCTGGGCCTGGTGGTCTCGGCCCTGGCCGCCGCCCTCATCGCCCGGCCGGTGCGGGAACTGGAGGCCGCCGTCTCCCGCCTCGGCGGCGGCGACCTGCAGGCGCCGGTGGCGGTGCACGGCCCGGCCGACCTGGAGCGCCTGGGCCAGCGCCTGGAATGGCTGCGCCAGCAGCTGAACGAGCTGGAGGCCCAGAAGGTGCGCTTCCTGCGCCATGTCTCCCATGAACTGAAGACGCCCCTGACCGCCCTGCGCGAAGGGGCGGAGCTGCTGGCCGACGGCGCCGCCGGTTCCCTCTCCGAAGGCCAGCGGGAGATCGTTGCCATCCTCCAGGGCAAGAGCCGCCAGCTGCAGACCATGATCGAGCGCCTGCTCAATGCCCAGCGGGCCCTGGATGAACTGGGGCGCCTCGAATTCGTGCCGGTGGACCTGGCCCGGCTGGTGGGCCGGGGGCTGGACGATCACCGTCTGGCAGCCCAGGCCCGGGGCCTGCGTTTCCAGGCCGAATGCGAGCCCCTGACGGTGTGGGGCGACCGGGACAAGCTGGCCACGGTCCTCGACAACCTGCTCTCCAACGCGGTCAAGTACTCTCCCGAGGGTGGTATGATCGCCGTCGCCCTGAAGTCCGAAGACGGCCTTGCCTGCCTGGACGTGCGTGACCAGGGCCCCGGCGTCGCCCCCAACGACCGGGAACGCATTTTCGACTGGTTCTACCTGGGCGGCAGCCGCCCCGCCGCCGCCAGCGTCCCCGGCAGCGGCCTCGGCCTCGCCATCGCCCGGGAACTGGCCCAGGCCCACCGGGGCCGGCTCGAAATGCTGCCCGAAGGCCCTCCCGGGGCCTGTTTCCGTCTCAGCCTGCCCCTCGCTGCCGCCGGGCGCTGAACCCTCCCTAGCCGAACTGCCTTGTCTTACCGCATACCCATGAAATTCCCATCCCTGCTGCTGAGCCTCTGCCTCTTCCTGGGGGCCTGCAGTCATGTGCCGCCGGCGCCGGTGGACGAAAGCCGCCTGGTGCTCGATACCCTGGCCCTGGCCCAGAAGACTGCCGCCGCCAACGCCGAGGAACAGAAGCGGGAGCTGGCGTCCGCCCAGCAGGCCTACAACCGGGAACGCAGCCTGGGCAACCGCCTGCGCCTGGGGGTGCTGCTGGCCTTGCCCCAGCCGGCCCTGGAGGACAAGTCCCGGGCCCTGGCCCTGCTTGAACCCCTGGCCGGCCATGCCGGTCCCGCCGGCCAGTTGGCGACCCTGGTTCAGGGCCAGCTCAACGAGCGCCTGAAGGAAGGACGCCGGGCCCAGCAGCTGAAGGAACAGCTGGACGAACTCAAGTCCATCGAGCGCCAGCTCATCGAACGCAGCCGCAAGGGGAGGCAATAGCCATGGCTGAACTGCTGCTGGTGGATGATGACGCCGACATCCTCAAACTGCTGGCCCTGCGCCTGGCCACCGCCGGCCACCGGGTGCGCACCGCCGACAGCGGCGAGCAGGCCCTGGTCATGTTCCAGGCCCAGCGGCCCCAGCTGGTCATCACCGACCTGAAGATGGGCGGCATGGACGGCCTCGCCCTGTTCGACGAGATCCAGCGCCGGGCCCCGACCCTGCCGGTGATCGTGCTCACCGCCCACGGCACCATTCCCGAAGCGGTGGATGCCACCCGCCGCGGCGTCTTCGGCTTCCTCACCAAACCCTTCGACGGCAAGGCCCTGCTGGAGCAGGTGGAGCAGGCCCTGCGCCTGGCGTCCCCCGCCGGCCAGGGCGGCGGCGAGAACGAGCCCTGGCGCGCCGATCTGGTGGGCGGCAGCCCGGCCATGCAGGAACTGCTGGAGCGGGCCCGCCTGGTGGCGGCCTCCGATGCCAGCGTCTTCATCGCCGGCGCCAGCGGCACCGGCAAGGAGCTGCTGGCCCGGGCCATCCACCTGGCCAGCCCCCGGGCGGATAAGCCTTTCGTCGCCATCAACTGCGCCGCCATTCCGGAAAACCTGCTGGAGTCCGAACTCTTCGGCCACCGCAAGGGCGCCTTCACCGGCGCCACCTACAACCACAAGGGCCTGTTCCTGGAGGCGGACGGCGGCACGGTCTTCCTCGACGAGATCGGCGACATGCCCCTGTCCCTCCAGGCCAAGCTGCTGCGGGTGCTGCAGGAGCGCCAGGTACGCCCCGTGGGCGCCACCCAGGCGGTGCCGGTGGATGTGCGGGTGGTTTCGGCCACCCACCGGGACCTGGACGAACTCCTGAAAAGCGGCCAGTTCCGCGAAGACCTCTACTACCGCCTCAATGTGGTCTCCCTGGCTCTGCCCCTATTGGCGGAGCGGCGCGAGGACATTCCCCTGCTGGCCAACCATTTCCTGCAGCGCACGGCCAGCCGCTACGGCAAACCCGTCACCGCCTTCGCCCCGGATGCCATGGAAGCCCTGGTGACGGCGCCCTGGCCGGGCAATGTGCGGCAGTTGCAGAATGTGGTGGAGCAGGCGGTGGCCCTCTCCCCGGTGAGCGGCGGCCTGGTGCCGGCGGCCCTGATCCAGGGTGCCCTGCGCTCCGGTGATAGCGCCTTCACTTCCCTGGACGAAGCGAAGAAGGTGTTCGAGCGGGATTACCTGGTGCGCCTGCTGCGCCTCACCGAAGGCAGCGTCACCCAGGCGGCCCGTCTGGCCCAGCGCAACCGCACTGAGTTCTACAAGCTGCTGGAACGGCATCAGCTGGATGCCAAGCAGTTCAAGCCCGGGGCCGGCGACAGCGCCTGAGGGGCGTCGGGCTGGCCCGACAAAATAAATCCGTTTTAAATCAATTGGCTGCGATCAAGGATGGCAGCCCCTGTCGGGCCGCCCCGAAATTCCGGGGCCGGCCCGTTCTTTTTGTTTTCTCCTAACCGACTGATCTTCAAGGAAGTTTTTTTCCTGGCACGGCCGTTGCAATAACGGTTGCAAGCCGCGCTCCCAAGGCGGCGCTTTTTGCCCAGGAGAATAAAAATGAAGTTCAGGAAAGTTGTCATGCTGGCCCTGCTGATCGGTAGCACCGGTCTGTTCAATGCGGCCCATGCCCACGGTGGCATCGACGGCGATGCCGTGGTTGGCGGCGCCCTTGGCGGTGCGGCCGGCGCCGCCGTCGGTTCGGCCATCGGCGGCCGCGACATGGCCATGGTCGGCGGCGCCCTCGGTGCGGCTGCCGGCGTTTCCCTGAATACCCGTTCCCGTTACGACGATGGCCGCCGCCGCGGCTATTACGACGACCGCCACGACCGGGGTTACCACCGCGGCCACTACAAGCATCGTCACCGTCACCACCACGACCGCCACGACTGGTAAGCCAGTTCCCCCTGCCAAGGAGCGACCATGGATTCCACTTTCGAAATCGGCCATTCCCCGACCCCGGCCCCGGTGCGGGCCCGTCGCCTGCATCCTCTGCTGACGGCTGCCGCCGTCTCTCTCACCGTCTTCAGCCTGCTGGGCATCGGTGCCATTACCGGTCTCATTCCCTCGGCGTCTTCCCAGCTGCAGGAGAAGGGGGCCGATAAGGACGCCGCCAAGGCGGAGGAGGGCGGCAAGCCCGCCGCCAAGGGGGCCGCCAGCGCCAAGTCCACTTGCGCCAACTGCGGCGTGGTGGAAACGGTGCGCATGGTGCAGCTGGAAGGCAATGCCAGCGGCCTGGGGGCTGTGGCCGGCGGCGTCACCGGCGCCCTGGTGGGCAACCAGTTCGGCCGGGGCGGCGGCAATACGGCCATGACCCTGATCGGCGCTGCCGGCGGGGCCTATGCCGGCAACAGCATCGAAAAGAACATGAACCGCCAGACCGCCTACCGCATCACCGTGCGCATGGATGACGGCGCCTACCGCACCATTTCCCAGTCCCACGTGCCCGCCGTGGCCGCCGGTGACAAGGTGAAGGTGGTGAACGGCAACGTCAGCGCCATTCCCTGAACCCATCCCAACCCCGTGGAGAACAACATGAAAACCGCAAAATCCTTCGCCCTCGTCGCCGCTGCCGTCCTGGCTATGACCCTGTCCGCCTGTAGCGGCAATCCCACCCGGCAGCAGGTCGGGGTGGCCACCGGCGCCGTTGTCGGCGGTGTCGTCGGCTCCGCCCTGACCGGCGGCAGCACGGCGGGTACCGTGGCCGGCGCTGCTGCCGGCGGCCTGGTGGGCAACGAGCTGTCCAAGCGTCGCTGACGCCGAGCCGAATCCCTTTGAGCCGCGCCCGGTTTCCGGGTGCTTGTGTAAGCCGATGGTAGGCGGGGGCGCCTACCATCGGCTCTTTTTTTGGTGCACCGCCGCAGCCGGCCCCGGGTCATGCTAGTATTTTTGTCATAGAAAAAAATACCATCGGCAATGCCCGTCGGCAGGGAGCGAGTGGGATGTTTCCGAATCACAAAATAAGGGCCTGGTTGTTCCCGGCCCTGCTGCTTTGGTGCCTGGCTGCCGCAGGGGGAGCCCAGGGGGGCGAGCGCCCCCGCCTGGTGGCCTTCGCCCAGGACACCCTGGCCAACGACTACCGCCTGGCCCAGGTACGGGCCCTGGTGGAGGCATTCAATCGCCAGCCCGGCGTCAATTTCGTCTTTTCCGATGCCCAGGGCGAGACGGCCCGGCAGGTGGCCGACGTGGAGGATTTCGTCGCCCGTGGCGTCGATGTGCTGATCGTCAGTCCCCGGGATTCCCGGGCCCTGGCGCCCGTGCTGGCCAAGGCTTACCGTCAGGGTATCCCGGTGGTGCTGCTGATGCGCCGGGTGGAGGGGGACGCCTATACCACCTGGGTGGGGCCCGACGACGGGCAGATTGGTGCCGCTGCCGCCGCCTTCATCGCCGCCGAATTGCAGGGCCGGGGCACGGTGCTGGTGCTGCAGGGCATTCCCGGCGCCAGCACCTCCCAGATGCGCACCGCCGCCTTTGTCGAAGCCTTGCGCCGCCACCCCGGCCTGCGCCTGCACAGCATTCGCCCGGCCAATTACCTGCGGGCCGACGCGGTCAAGGCCGTGGAGGAGGCGCTGGAGGAAGGGCGCCCCTTCGATGCCATCTACGCCCAGTCCGACAGCATGGCCAGCGGCGCCCGCCTGGCCTTGCGCAAGCACGGCATCGATCCGGGCCGGCTGGTCATCGTCGGCATCGACTACATCCGGGAGGCGCGCCAGGCCATCGCTGACGGCGAGCAGCGGGCCTCCTTCACCTATCCCCTGAGCGCCGAGGCCACGGCCCGGGTGGTGCGGGATATTCTCGCCGGCCGGCCCGTTCCGCGGCGGGTGGTGGTGCCCAGCGCACTGGTGACACGGCAGGGTAGCGCCCGCCAGGAGCCGGTTTTCTAGATGCCCGCCCCGAACTGGCTTCCCAGCATCAAGGCCAAGCTGCTGGCCCTGCTGCTGCTCAGCATTTTCCTGGTGCTGACGGTGGTGGGCACCCTGCTTTCCGTCGGGGTGGAGCGTTTCCACCGGGAGGAAACCAGGCAGGTGTTCGCCACCGCCCAGCGGGCCCTCAGCGCCGAAATCCGGGCCCGCCAGTCCTTCCTGCAGCAGATGGCCGGGCGCCTGGCGGCGGACGAGGCCCTGGTGGCCAGCCTCAATCTGGTGTCCCGCTATTCCGATCCCCTGCACTACGATCCCCTGGTGTTCGACGGGGAGAAGAAGCGCCTGGCCGGCGATCTGGCCCGCCTTTCCAGCGCCACCGACCACCTGTCCCTGGTGGTGGTGGACAGCCGGGGCCAGTGGGTGGCTTTCGGCCGGGTGGAGAAGAACGGCCAGGAAGCAGGCTTCCTGGCCTTCGACAATGCCGGTGCCCCCCTGGCCTGGCAGCAGGATTCCCTTGCGCCCAACCAGTGGCACGCCGGGCGCACGCCGGTGGAGGTGGAATTCCTTGCCGGCCTGGCCCGTAGTGCGCCGCCGACCCAGGCCATGGTCCGCTCGCCCGACGGCCTGATGCTGCTGGCCAGCGCCCCGGTGATCCGCCACTTTCCCCGGGGCGAGCCCCTCACGGTCGGGCGGGTGGTGGTGGCCCAGACCCTGGGCCAGGGCTTCCTGGAACAGGTGACCCGCTACACGCCGCTGCACTTTGGCCTGCTCTTCGCCCAGGGGCAGGTGGTGGGGGACATCCAGGCCCTGGCTTCCGAGGTCGATCTGAGCCGGGCGGCGCCGCTCCTGAAAAATGCCGGCAATCCCTTGAGCGGCTGGCAGGAGACGCCCCGGCACTTCCTCATGCTGTTTTCCCTGCCCCTGCTGGGCAACGAACAGGCCTATCCGCTCCTGGTCCTGGAAAAGGAGGGCGTAAACAAGCAGGTGCGGGAAACCCTGGGGGTGTTGCTGCTGGTGCTGCTGCTGGCCGGGGCCCTGGTGGTGCCCCTCAGCCAGGCCCTGGCCAACCGGGGCATCTCCCGGCCGGTGCTGAACCTGCTGGCCAGCGTGGAACGGGTCAAGGCCGGCCAGTACGACGGTATCGCCGGGCAGGCGCCGGGCAGCGTCGAGTTCGCCAGTCTTTTCGATTCCCTGCAGGACATGGCCCACACCATCCGCAGCCGAGAGGACCAGCTGCGCCTGTGGGCCAGCGTGCTGGAACAGAGCCGGGAAGCGGTCTTCGTCACCGATGCGGAAAACCGCATCCTGCTGGTGAACCGGGCCTTCGTCGCCGTCACCGGCTACACCCTGGAAGAGGCGCGGGGGCAGACGCCCCGTTTCCTCCAGTCCGGCCGCCACGACCAGGCGTTCTACGCCAATCTGTGGCGCAGCCTGAAAGAGACCGGCCACTGGCAGGGGGAAATCTGGGACCGGGCCAAGGATGGCCGCATCCATCCCCAGTGGGCTGCCATCAGCGCCGTGGCCGATGCCGCCGGGACGGTCAGCAACTACATCGCCATCTACTCCGACCTCACGGAGCACAAGGCGGCCCAGGACCGCATCCAGTTCCTGGCCCAGCACGATCCTCTCACCGGCCTGCCCAACCGCATGCTGCTGCAGGACCGGCTCACCGTGGCCATTGCCGCCGCCGCCCGGGAGGGGCATGAGGTGGGGGTGCTGTTCATCGACCTGGACCGCTTCAAGACCATCAACGATTCCCTCGGCCATTCCGTCGGCGACGAGCTGATCAAGGGCGTCACCAAGCGCCTGCAGGATGCGGTGCGGGAATCGGATACGGTGTCCCGCCTGGGGGGCGACGAGTTCATCGTCGTCCTGCACCGCATCCGCCGCTCCGAGGACGCGGCCCATGTGGCCGACGCCGTCCTGGCCCAGCTGACGGCGCCCTTCAACATCGCCGGCAAGGAGCTGCGGGTGACGGCCTCCATCGGCATCAGCGTCTTCCCTGCGGACGGCGAGGACGAGGAGGGGCTGATCAAGAATGCGGACACGGCCATGTTCCATGCCAAGGAACGGGGGCGCAACAACTACCAGTTCTTCCGCCCGGAAATGAACGCCCGGGCCGGGGAGCGCCTGGCCCTGGAGAACTCCCTGCGGGGGGCGGTGCAGCGCAAGGAATTCGTGCTTTTCTACCAGCCCCAGGTGGAGATCCGCAGCGGCCGCCTGGTGGGGGCCGAGGCCCTGATCCGCTGGCGGCGGGGCGACTCGGGCTTCGTTTCGCCGGCCGACTTCATTCCCCTGGCCGAGGAGACCGGCACCATCCTGGAAATCGGCGACTGGGTCCTGGCCGAAGCCTGCCGCCAGCAGGTGCAGTGGGACCAGCAGTGGCCAGCCATGGGCCTGAAACCGGTACCGGTGGCGGTGAATCTGTCGTCCCTGCAGTTCCGCCAGAAGCACTTCAAAGAAAACCTGCTCGACATCGTCGGCGACTATCCGCTACCCGCCGGGCGCATTGAACTGGAGCTGACGGAAAGCATCGTCATGGAGGAGCCGGAGCAGGTGGGCGCCGTCCTGGCCGAACTGAAACAGGCCGGCCTGCGCCTGTCCATCGACGACTTCGGCACCGGCTATTCCAGCCTGTCCTACCTGAAGCGTTTCCCCCTGGACAAGCTGAAGATCGATGCCTCCTTCGTCCGGGACATCGTCAACGATTCGGCCGATCTGGCCATCGTGCACGCCGTCGTCTCCCTGGGCCACAGCCTGGGGCTGAAGGTGGTGGCCGAAGGGGTGGAGCACGAGGCCGAACTGCTGATCCTCAACGCCATGGGCTGCGACATCGCCCAGGGTTACCACTTCTGCCGGCCGGTTCCGGCGGAGGAATTCCAGGCCTGGGTTGCCGCCTATGTGCCGGTGCCGCTACGGGGCGGTGTTCCCATGCCGGAAAGCTGAGGCAAAACGATCGCGGAAAAGAGAAACGGCGCCCGCAGGCGCCGTTTTTTCATACCCGTAGCGGGTGAGGTGTGCTTTGGCGTCTCAGCGCGGCAGGTTGCTGCCCCGGTTGGACTGCACGGTCTGCAGCAGTTGGGCGAAGATTTTCGGGCTGCCCGCTACCACGTTGCCGCTGTCCAGATAGCCGGGTTCGCCGGCCAGGTCAGTAGCCAGGCCGCCGGCCTCGGTGATGAGCAGGGTGCCGGCTGCCATGTCCCAGGGGGAAAGGCCGAATTCCCAGAAACCGTCCAGACGGCCGCAGGCCACCCAGGCCAGGTCCAGGGCGGCGGCGCCCGGGCGGCGGATGCCGGCGCAGGTCTGGGTCAGTTCCTTGAAGATGTTGAGATAGGCATCCACGTGGTCGAAGCTGCGGTAGGGGAAACCGGTGCCGATCAGGGCGTCCTGCAGCTTGGCCCGCTTGCCGACGCGGATGCGGCGGTCGTCGAGGAAGGCGCCGGCACCCTTGGTGGCGGTGAACATCTCGTTGCGGATGGGGTCGTAAACCACGGCCTGGGTCACCTGGCCGCGGTGGGCCAGGGCGATGGAAATGGCGTACTGGGGAAAGCCATGGATGAAGTTGGTGGTGCCGTCCAGGGGATCGATGATCCACTGGTATTCCTCATCCCGTCCGACGGAGGCGCCGCTCTCCTCTGCTAGAATCCCGTGATTCGGGTAAGCCTCGCGCAGGGTTTCGATAATGGCGGCTTCGGCAGCCCGATCCACTTCGGTGACAAAGTCGCTCTGCTGCTTGGCAACGACCTTGAGCAGGTCGATGTCGTTGGAGGCGCGGTTGATGATCTGGCCGGCGCGACGGGCGGCCTTGACGGCGATGTTCAGGGTTGGATGCATGGCTTTTGTAAAGAACTCGAAGGGGCAGTTTCCGGGCTTCCGGTCTTGTAGACCCGGCCGGCGACTGCCCTAAGCATTTGGATAAACCGGCATTTTACACCATGAACCCCATTAGCCCCATTGAGATGCTCGGACGCATCCGCGTCGTGCTGTGCAACACCAGCCATCCCGGCAACATCGGCGCCGCCGCCCGGGCCATGAAAACCATGGGCCTGTCCCGCCTGACCCTGGTCAATCCGAAACAGTTTCCCGACGACGAAGCCACCGCCCGGGCCTCCGGCGCTGCCGACGTGCTGGAGCACGCCCGCATCTGCACCAGTCTGGAAGAGGCCTTGCAGGGTACCGTCCTGGCAGCGGCCCTGTCGGCCCGGCAGCGGGACCTGGGGCCCCTTCCCCGGCCGGCGCGCCAGGCCGTGCCCGAGCTGCTGCAGTGGACGGCGCAGGGCGACATTGCCCTGGTCTTCGGCGGCGAGACTTCCGGCCTCACCAATGCGGAGGTGGAACAGTGCCAGCGGCTGGTGACGGTGCCGGTGAACCCGGATTACGGTTCCCTCAACCTGGGGGCCGCCGTCCAGGTGCTGTGCTACGAGGTGCGCCAGGCGGCCTTCGACGGGGCGCCCCCGGTCAGTTCCCTGGCCACGCCCTTTGCCACGCCGCCGGCCAGCCATGAGGAGGTGGAAGGTTTCTACGCCCACCTGGAGCGCCTGATGACGGCCACCGGCTTCCTCAATCCCAACAGTCCGCGCCGCCTCATGCCCAAGCTGCGCCGCCTGTTCGGACGGGCGGCCCTGGAGAAGGACGAGATCAACATCCTGCGCGGCATCCTGGCAGCGGCGGAGAAGCCCTTGCCCGGGGCCAAGATTAATTGGGACAATAGTTGATAAAAATAGTGGGATATTTTAAGATAACCCCACAAATCCAAGGAGTATTGATCCATGTTTGCCCGCCTGCGTGAAGACATCCACTCGGTTTTCGACCGCGATCCCGCGGCCCGGTCCGTGCTGGAGGTGCTCACCTGTTATCCGGGCATCCATGCCATCACCCTGCACCGGCTGGCCCACTGGCTGTGGGGGCATCGCCTGCGCTGGCTGGCCCGTTTCGTCGCCCACATCTCCCGCTTCCTGACCGGCATCGAGATTCATCCGGGGGCCACCATCGGCCGCCGTTTCTTCATCGACCACGGCATGGGCGTGGTGATCGGCGAGACGGCCGTCATCGGCGACGACGTCACCCTCTATCACGGTGTCACCCTGGGCGGCACTTCCTGGAACAAGGGCAAGCGCCATCCCACCCTGGAGAACGGCGTCGTTATTGGCGCCGGGGCCAAGGTGCTGGGGCCCATCACCATGGGTGCCGGCGCCAAGGTGGGTTCCAACGCCGTGGTGGTGCGGGATGTGCCCGGCGGCGCCACCGCCGTCGGCAATCCGGCCCGCATCATCCAGGGCGAGCAGGAGCAGAAGCGGGAGGAGAAGGCCGTGAAAATGGGCTTTTCCGCCTACGCCGTGGCCCAGCAGAACCAGGACGACCCCCTGGCCAAGGCCATCCACGGCCTGCTCGACCACGCGGTGGAAACCGACCGGCGCATCGAAACCCTGCTGCACAAGCTGGAACAGGCCGGCGTGCGGGTGGAGGACGAACTGGCGGTGGCCGACCGTTTCGATCCCAAATACCTGAGCAAAATAGTTGACTAATAAATCCGGGTATCAGTATAGTTGACTTAAATTCTCAGGTATTTCCTGGAGGGCCTAAAAATGCGCTTGACCACCAAAGGACGTTTCGCCGTTACCGCCATGATCGATCTCGCCATCCGTGGCGGTGAGGGTCCGGTGACCCTGGCCGGCATCAGCGAACGGCAGAAGATTTCCCTGTCTTACCTGGAACAGCTGTTCGGCAAGCTGCGCCGCCACAACCTGGTGGAAAGCGTGCGCGGCCCCGGCGGCGGCTACTGTATCGCCCGGCCCCTGGAGCAGGTGACGGTGGCCGACATCATCCGCGCCGTGGATGAGCCCCTGGACGCCACCCAGTGCGGCGGCAAGGAAAACTGCCACGAAGAACACCGCTGCATGACCCACGACCTGTGGTCCACCCTCAATGCCAAGATGTATGAATACCTGGCCTCGGTGAGCCTGCACGACCTGGTGAGCAAGCAGCAGGACAAGGTGGCCCTGCTCACGGGGCAGCGCCTTGGTCCCCGGCCCCGGGTCAAGGAAGTCCTGGTCCGCGCCTGAAAGCTGGATCGCCGCCATGTTCGCCCCGGTCTATCTGGACCATAACGCCACCACCCCGCTGCATCCCGAGGTGCTGGAGGCCATGCTGCCCTATCTGCGCGAGCAGTACGGCAATGCCTCGAGCCGCCACGAGTACGGCCGGGCGGCGCGGCGGGCGGTGGACGAGGCCCGGCAGCAGGTGGCGGCGGCCACCGGCGCCCATGCCACCGAGGTGGTGTTCACCAGCGGCGGTTCCGAAAGCAACAACCTGTTCCTCAAGGGCGCGGCGGCCAGCCTGCGGCCCGGCCTGCTGGCGGTCTCCGCCGTGGAGCATCCCTGCATCGCCCGTCCGGCGGAGCAGCTGGCCCGGCAGGGCTGGGAAGTGGCTACCCTGGCCGTTGATGGCGAGGGCAGGGTGGAGCAGGGCGCCTATGCTGAACTTCTGGCCCGGCGTCCGGCTCTGGTGTCGGTGATGCTGGCCAACAACGAAACCGGCGTGCTGCAGGATGTGGCCGCCCTGGCCCAGGCGGCCCGGCCCACCGGCGCCTGGTTTCACAGCGATGCGGTGCAGGTGCTGGGCAAGCTGGAGCTGGATTTTCGCGCCCTCAACGGGGCCGGCGTCCACGCCCTCAGCGTTTCCAGCCACAAGATCGGCGGCCCCAAGGGTGCCGCGGCCCTGGTCCTGGACAAGCGGGTCGAGCTGCAGCCCCTGATCGCCGGCGGCGGACAGGAACGGAACTTGCGTTCCGGTACGGAAAACGTCCCCGCCATTGTCGGGTTCGGTGCAGCCTGTGCCCTGGCGGCCCGTAACGTGAAGGAAAACCGACGCCGGCTGGCGGATTTGCGACAGCAACTGGAAGCCGGTCTGCATCACCAGGGCGCCAGGATTTTCGGTGCCGGCGCCGAGCGCCTGCCCAACACCAGCTACTTCGCCTTTCCCGGTGTGGATGGCGAAACCCTGGTGGGCTACCTGGACCGGGCCGGTTTTGCGGTGGCCAGCGGTGCGGCCTGTTCCTCGGCCAATCCGGAGCCTTCCCGGGTCCTCATGGCCATGGGCGTGGCGCCGGAACTGGCCCGGGGCGCGGTGCGGGTGAGCCTGGGGGCCACCAGTACGGCGGCCCAGATTGAAGAATTTCTCGGGGTGCTGAAGGGCACCCTGGAACGCCTGACCAGCCTCACGGCCATGGCGTCGTAACGGACAATAAGAACGTGCAAAACCTTTTTGGAGCGACGAGAACATGAAACTGCCCATCTACCTCGACTACTCGGCCACCACGCCCGTGGATCCGCGCGTGGCGGAAAAGATGATCCCCTTCCTGGTGGAGAAGTTCGGCAACCCCGCCTCCCGCTCCCACAGCTACGGCTGGGAAGCCGAGGCCGCCGTGGAAGAGGCCCGGGAGCAGGTCGCCGCCCTGGTGAATGCGGACCCCAAGGAAATTGTGTGGACCTCCGGCGCCACCGAATCCAACAACCTGGCCATCAAGGGCGCCGCCAATTTCTACGCCGGCAAGGGCAAGCACATCATCACCGTCAAGACCGAGCACAAGGCCGTGCTCGACACCGTGCGCGAAATGGAGCGCCAGGGCTTCTCCGCCACCTACCTGGACGTGCAGGAAAACGGCCTGATCGACCTGGAAGTGCTGAAGGCCGCCATCCGTCCCGACACCGTGCTGGTATCGGTGATGTTCGTGAATAACGAAATCGGCGTGGTCCAGCCCATCGCCGAGATCGGCGAGATCTGTCGCGAGAAGGGCATCATCTTCCACGTCGATGCGGCCCAGGCCACCGGCAAGGTGGATATCGACCTGGACAAGCTCAAGGTGGACCTGATGAGCTTCTCCGCCCACAAGACCTACGGCCCCAAGGGCATCGGCGCCCTCTACATCCGCCGCAAGCCCCGCGTCCGCCTGGAAGCCCAGATGCACGGCGGCGGCCACGAGCGCGGTTTCCGCTCCGGCACCCTGGCCACCCACCAGATCGTCGGCATGGGCGAAGCCTTCCGTCTGGCCAAGGAAGAGATGGTCGAGGAAAATAAGCGCATCGCCGCCCTGCGCGACAAGCTGCTGAAGGGACTTTCCGACATGGAAGCGGTCTACGTGAACGGGGATCTGGAGCACCGCGTCGCCCACAACCTGAACATGAGCTTTGCCTACGTGGAAGGCGAGTCCCTGCTGATGGCGATCAAGGACGTGGCCGTTTCCTCCGGTTCCGCCTGCACCTCCGCCAGCCTGGAACCTTCCTACGTTCTGCGTGCCTTAGGGCGGGAAGACGAACTGGCCCACAGTTCCATCCGCTTCTCCATCGGCCGCTTCACCACCGAGGAAGAGGTGGATTTCGTGGTCAAGCTGCTGCACAGCAAGGTGGGCAAGCTGCGCGAACTGTCCCCCCTGTGGGACATGTTCAAGGAAGGCATCGATCTGAATACCGTCCAGTGGGCTGCCCACTGAACCTGAATTAAGGAGCAATCATCATGGCATACAGCGTCAAGGTCCTGGACCACTACGAAAATCCCCGCAACGTCGGTTCCTTCACCAAGGAGGAAGAGGGCGGCGTTGGCACCGGCATGGTGGGCGCCCCCGCCTGCGGCGACGTCATGAAGCTGCAGATCAAGGTCAACAAGGAAGGCGTCATCGAGGACGCCAAGTTCAAGACCTACGGCTGCGGTTCCGCCATTGCCTCCTCCAGCCTGGTGACCGAGTGGGTCAAGGGCAAGAGCCTGGATCAGGCCCTGGAGATCAAGAACACGGACATCGCCGAAGAACTGGCCCTGCCGCCGGTGAAGATTCACTGCTCCATCCTGGCGGAAGATGCCATCAAGGCGGCGGTGGCCGACTATAAGAAGAAGCACGGAGACAACTGAGCTTTATTGTCCAGTTTTCCAAGGGGAACACATCATGGCGGTTACACTGACCGAGCAGGCGGCCAAGCACGTGGCCAACTACATCACCAAACGCGGCAAGGGCATCGGCCTGCGCCTGGGCGTCCGCACCAGCGGCTGCTCCGGCATGGCCTACAAGCTGGAGTTCGCTGACGAACTGGCCGAAGACGATCAGATTTTCGAGTGCCACGGCGTCAAGGTGCTGGTGGATCCGAAGAGCCTGCCCTACCTGGACGGCACCGAGCTGGACTATGCCCGTGAAGGCCTGAACGAGGGGTTCAAGTTCAACAACCCCAATGTCAAGGATCAGTGCGGCTGCGGCGAAAGCTTCAAGGTCTGAGGCGGCTTGCCTGGGCGTCATTGCCCGGGCTTGTCGTGCTGCTTGCCCTGTCCCGCAGGGATTCCCTGGGGACATCTTCTTGGGGCGCGCCTAGCCCTGGCTGCGCTTTGCCCGCGGGTGGAGCCTGATCCGCCCAAAAAACAATACAATCGGGGCCGCCATGGATTTCAACGCTGATCATTTCACCCTTTTCGGGCTGCCCCGGGTCTTCAATGTGGACCTGGGCGTGCTCGATGCCCGCTTCCGCGAGGCCCAGGCCCAGGTGCATCCGGACAAGTTCGCCGACGCTTCCGAAGCGGACCGGCGCCTGTCCATGCAATGGGCGACCCGGGTCAACGAGGCCTACCAGGCCCTGAAGAAGCCCCTGCCGCGGGCCCAGTACCTGCTGCATCTGGCGGGCCAGGACGTGGGCGCCGAAAACAACACCGCCATGCCCGTGGATTTCCTCATGGAGCAGATGGAATGGCGCGAAGCCGTGCAAGAGGCGCGGCAGGCCGGCCAGGTGGATGAACTGGAAGACCTGCATTTCCGCCTGCGGGACCAGATTGCCGAACGCTATGCGGAACTGGGCGCCCTGTTCGACCAGCAGGCCGACTACCCGGCAGCGGCCGACCTGACCCGCCGCCTGATGTTCCTGGAAAAGCTGCAACACGATATTGACGAGGCCCTGGTGGCCCTGGAAGACCAATAATGGCCCTACTGCAAATCGCCGAACCCGGCCAGTCCGAACTGCCCCACGAACACAAGCTGGCGGTGGGCATCGACCTGGGTACCACCAATTCCCTGGTCGCCACCGTGCGCAGCGGCATGGCCGTGGTCCTCAACGACGAGGACGGCCGCGCCCTGCTGCCTTCCGTGGTGCGCTACACCCCGGAAGGGGAGGTGGTGGTGGGCATCGAGGCCCAGGCCGAGCAGGCCCGGGACCCGAAGAACACCATCGTCTCCGTCAAACGTTTCATGGGCCGGGGCCTGGAAGACATCGGCCACGTGGAATCCGCCCCCTACGATTTCCAGGTGGCGCCGGGCATGGTGCGGCTGAAGACCCGGGCCGGGGTGAAGAGCCCGGTGGAGGTCTCCGCCGACATCCTCAAGGTGCTGCGCACCCGGGCCGAAGCCGCCCTGGGCGGCGAACTGGTGGGCGCCGTCATCACCGTGCCCGCCTACTTCGACGACGCCCAGCGCCAGGCCACCAAGGATGCGGCCCGCCTGGCCGGCCTCAACGTCCTGCGCCTGCTCAACGAACCCACCGCCGCCGCCATCGCCTACGGCCTGGACAACGGCTCCGAGGGCATCTACGCCGTGTACGACCTGGGGGGCGGCACCTTCGACATTTCCATCCTGCGCCTCTCCAAGGGCGTTTTCGAAGTCATGTCCACCGGCGGCGATTCCGCTCTGGGCGGCGACGATTTCGACCAGCGCATCCTCTGCTGGATCAGCGAGACCGCCAAGCTGGCGCCCCTGGCCGCCATGGACGCCCGCCTGCTGCTGACCAAGGCCCGGGAAGCCAAGGAATACCTGACCGGACACAACGAGGCTCCGATCACCGCCAAGCTCACCAGCGGCGAACTGGTGAACCTCAAGCTTTCCGCCGAAGTCTTCAACGACATCACCCAGACCCTGGTGGCCAAGACCCTGCAGCCCTGCAAGAAGGCCCTGCGGGATGCGGGCCTGCGTCCCACCGACGTCAAGGGCGTGGTCATGGTGGGCGGCGCCACCCGCATTCCCGCCATCCAGAAGGCCGTGGGCGAGTTCTTCCGCCAGGAGCCCCTGACCAACCTGGACCCGGACAAGGTGGTGGCCATCGGCGCCGCCACCCAGGCCAACCTGCTGGCCGGCAACCGCAATCCCGGCGACGACTGGCTGCTGCTGGACGTGATTCCCCTGTCCCTCGGCCTGGAGACCATGGGCGGCCTGACCGAGAAGGTCATCCCGCGCAATTCCACCATCCCCGTGGCCCGGGCCCAGGAATTCACCACCTTCAAGGACGGCCAGACCGCCATGGCCATCCACGTGGTTCAGGGCGAGCGGGAGTTGGTGTCCGACTGTCGTTCCCTGGCCCGCTTCGAACTGCGGGGCATTCCCCCCATGGTGGCCGGGGCGCCGCGCATCCGCGTCACCTTCCAGGTGGATGCGGACGGCCTGCTCTCCGTCACCGCCCGGGAACAGACCTCCGGCGTGGAGGCCTCCGTGGCCGTGAAGCCGTCCTACGGCCTCACCGACGACGAAATCACCGGCATGCTGCAATCCTCCCTGGAGCACGCTAAGGACGACGCCTTCCGCCGCGCCCTGCAGGAAGCTCGGGTCGAGGCCGACCGCCTGCTCGAAGCCACCGAAGCGGCTCTCAAGGAAGACCCCCACCTGCTGGATGCGGGCGAACGGGCCCGGGTCGATGTGGCCCTGGAAAAGCTGCGCACCGTCATTCAGGGCGAGGACCGCCATGCCATCAACCACGGCATGGACCTGCTGGCCCTGGAAACCAATGAATTTGCCGCCCGCCGCATGGACCAGAGCATCAAGCGAGCCCTGGCCGGGAAGCGGGTGGACGACGTGAAAATCGGAGAAGAAGAATGACCCAGATCATCGTCCTGCCCCATGAGGAGCTGTGCCCCGAGGGCGCCGTGATCGAGGCCGAACCGGGCACCAGCGTCTGCGATGCCCTGTTGCAGCATGATATCGAAATCGAGCATGCCTGCGAGAAGTCCTGTGCCTGCACCACCTGCCACGTGGTGATCCGGGAAGGCTTCAATTCCCTGGAACCGGCCGAGGATCTGGAAGAGGACATGCTGGACAAGGCCTGGGGCCTGGAGCCCAATTCCCGCCTGTCCTGCCAGGCCATCGTCAAGGCCACGCCCCTGGTGGTGGAAATCCCCAAGTACACCATCAACATGGCCAAGGAAGGCAAGCACTGAGGAGAGCGCCATGAAATGGACCGACATCAACGATATCGCCATCGAACTCGCCGACGCCCATCCGGACGTGGACCCCACCAAGATCAATTTCGTGGACCTGATGAACTGGGTCATGGCCCTGCCCGGATTCAACGACGATCCCAAGCACTGCGGCGAGAAAATCCTGGAAGCCATCCAGGGTGCCTGGATCGAAGAGGCCGAGTAATTCGGGTGATGCGGGTGAATTGACTCCGCCCGCAGCCGAGGTGGAACGAAGCAATCAGGACAGGGAAGGCACGACCATGGAACAGCGCTTCAGCGACCAGCAACTGGAACGGATCATCGACGAGGCAACCATCTACATGTGTGCCTGTCCGGCCCAGGTGGCGGCGGCCATCCGCGACCTGCGCGGGCTCTATCGCTACCAGCAGGACTGTCTGGAGGCGCCGAGCAGCGAGCGGCCGGTGCACCAGCTCATCGCCGCCTCCACCAACACCGCCCATGCGGAACTGGAAGAGTGCCTGGACCGGGTGCTCGACCTGGAGGGCTGGGACCGCCAGACCCTGCGCATGCCCGAAGGTCTGCGCCGCAAGCGGGAAGAATCCCTGGCCGGCTTGTAGCCCCGGGAAAGCATTTGCCGCCCAAAACAAAAGCCCCGCACTGCGGGGCTTTTGTTTTGCTGTCGGAGCCGGGGCGCTTCAGGCTTCGAACAGGTTGAGCAGGCTGTCCAGGCCGCCGTGGCTGATGGCCACCGAGGCCTTGGCCCGGGTTGCGGGCTTGGCGTGGAAGGCCACGGAAAGGCCGGCTTCGGCCATCATCAAGAGGTCGTTGGCGCCGTCGCCGACGGCGATCACCTGCTCCCGTTCCAGGCCCAGTTCGTCCCGCAGCCGGTTCAGGTGGTGGGCCTTGGCCTGGGCGTCCACGATGTCGCCCACTACCTTGCCGGTGAGCTTGCCGCCGGAGATTTCCAGTTCGTTGGAGGTGGCGAAGTCGAAGCCCAGTTCGATGCGCAGGCGTTCGGTGAAATAGGTGAAGCCGCCGGAGAGGATGGCGGTGCGCAGGCCGGCCGTCTGGGCCGCTTCCAGCAGTTCCCGGGCGCCCTCGGAGAGCAGCAGGCGTTCGCCATAGACCCGGGCCAGGACCCGGGCGTCTAGCCCCGCCAGCAGGGCCAGGCGGCGGCGCAGGCTTTCCCGGTAGTCGATTTCGCCGCGCATGGCCGATTCGGTGACGGCGGAGACTTCCGCCTTCTTGCCGGCGAAGTCGGCCAGTTCGTCGATGCACTCGATGGTGATGAGGGTCGAGTCCATGTCGAAGCAGATGAGGCCGTAGTCGGCCAGCTTGCGGTCGGCGGGGACGAAGGCCCAGTCCAGCTTTTCGGCTTCGATCAGGGGCAGCAGGGCGTCGAATTCGGTTGTGCGGCTGGCGTTGCGGAAGCACACCACCCGGGGCGGCCGGGGTTCCACGGCAGCGGCCTGGGTGGCGGCGGCAATGCGGTCGAGGAGAAAGGTCGGCAGGGCGCCGTTCTGGATGATGAGGTTCATGGTGGTAAGCGGTGATCGGGGTGGAACTCAGGTCGTCTGGGGCGACGACAGGTAATTGTTTTTCACCCGCACGTAGTGTTCGGCGGAATAGCGCAGGTAGGCGATTTCGTCAGGCGTGAGGGGCCGCACCCGGACAGCGGGGCGGCCCACGTAGAGGTAGCCGCTCTCCAGGGTCTTGCCCGGGGACACCAGGCTGCCGGCGCCGAGCATGACCCGGGGCTGGATCACCGCATCGTCCATGACCATGGAACCCATGCCGATCAGGCATTCGTCGCCGATGCGGCAGCCGTGCAGGATGGCGCCATGGCCCACGGTGACGTGGTCGCCGATCAGCAGGGGCGAGCCCTCCGGCTTGGCGGCATTCTTGTGGGAGACGTGGCCCATGGAAAAATCCTGGATGTTGCTGCAGGCGCCGATCTCGATGCGGTTCACGTCGCCCCGCAGGACGGCGTTGCACCACACCGACGAATCCCGCCCCAGCCGCACGTCGCCGATGAGCTGGGCCGAGGGGTGAAGGTAGCAGGACTCGCCGACGGACGGATAAGTGTCCAGGTAGGGACTGAGGAGCATGGGCAGGGCCGGGAAAGGCTTAACCGGCCTGCCGTTCCGGCAGCACGTCGCGCAGCAGGGTGGCGGCGTCGCGGATCATCTTTTCCGTGGTGGCCCAGTCCACGCAGCCGTCGGTGACGGAGCAGCCGTACTTGAGCTGGGACAGGTCGGCGGGGATGGACTGGTTGCCGGCCTCGATGTTGGATTCGATCATCACCCCCACCATGGATTTGTTGCCCAGACGGATCTGGTTCACCACGTCGGACATCACCAGGGGCTGCAGTTCGGGCTTCTTCAGGCTGTTGGCGTGGGAACAGTCCACCACCACATTGGGGATCAGCTTGGCCTTGACCATGGCCTGCTCGGCCACGGAGACGGAGACCGTGTCGTAGTTGGGCCGGCCGCCGCCGCCGCGCAGCACGATGTGGCCGTAGGCATTGCCGGTGGTGCGCACGATGGCCACCTGGCCCTGGTCGTTGAGACCGAGGAAGCTGTGGGGCTTGGAGGCGGAGAGAATGGCGTTGATGGCGATTTCGGTGTTGCCGTCGGTGCCGTTCTTGAAGCCCACCGGGGTGGACAGGCCGGAAGACATTTCCCGGTGGGTCTGGGATTCGGTGGTGCGGGCGCCGATGGCGGTCCAGGAAATGAGGTCGCCGTAGTACTGGGGCGAATTCGGGTCCAGGGCCTCGGTGCCGGCGGGCAGGCCGATTTCATTGACCTGCAGGAGGAACTCCCGGGCCTTGGCCATGCCCACGTCCACGCGGAAGGAGTCGTCCATGAAGGGGTCGTTGATATAGCCCTTCCAGCCCACGGTGGTGCGGGGCTTCTCGAAGTAGACGCGCATCACCAGCAGCAGGGTGTCGGAGACCTCGTCGGCCAGGGCCTTGAGGCGGCGGGCGTAGTCCAGGCCGGCGACGGGGTCGTGGATGGAGCAGGGGCCCACCACCACGAAGAGGCGGTGGTCCTTGCGGTCCAGAATGTTCTTCAGGTCCTGCCGGCCCTGGCGCACCACGGCGGCGGCCTTCTCGGAGAGGGGCTGGCTGGCCAGCATTGCCGCCGGGGTCGGCATGGGGTCGAAGGCGGCGATATTGATGTTGTCGATGTCGGGGGTGGTCATGGTCGTTATGGGCAGCACTGGTTCCGGTTGCAATCGGGAGGAGCCGGCGCCCACCGGAACGGACGCCGCCAAGCCGAGGATGGGAGTTTAACCCTTCCGCCGTCCCTTGCGCACCCTAATGCCGCGATAGCCGGCGCTTATTGCGGAGCCAGCCAGCGGCGCAGCAGGGTGACCAGTTCCTGCTCCGAGAAGGGCTTGGCGAGGAAGTCGTTCATGCCCGCCTCCCGGCACTGGGCCCGGCTCTCGTCCGGGTCGCCGGCGGTGAGGGCGATAATGGCCGTCGGCGTGCCCCGTTCCCGGGCCCGCCAGGCCCGGGTGGTGGCGCAGCCGTCGAGCCCGGGCATGCGGCAGTCCATCAGCACCAGGTCGAAGTCGGCCTCGGGGCCCAGTTGCAGGGCCTCTTCGCCGGAAGACGCGCTCTGTACCTGGCAGCCCAGGGCTTCCAGCAGGTAGGTGCTAGCCTCCCGGATTTCCGGGTTGTCGTCCACCAGCAGGATGCGGCCGCTGAAGCGGGGCGTCCGGGCCGGATTGGTCTCGCGGCCTTCCAGCCATTTGCCGATGGTGGCGATCAGGGTCTGGGCGTCCACCGGCTTGGGCAGGTAGTCGTCCATGCCGGCGGCCAGGCATTTTTCCCGGTCGCCGCGCATGACGAAGGCGGTCAGGGCGATGATCGGCGTGCGCCGCCGCTGGCCTTCCTGGATGCGGATCTGGCGGGTGGCCTCGTAGCCGTCCATGCCGGCCATCTGGCAGTCCATGAGGATGGCGTCCGGCTGCCAGCTTTCCGCCAGGGTCACCGCCTCCAGGCCGTTGGCCGCCTGGCGCACCTGGCAGTGGGCCTGGGCCAGGTATTCGGCCAACACTTCCCGGTTGGCCTCGGTGTCGTCCACCAGCAGGATGCGGGTGTCCCGGGGCAGGGCGGTGATGGGGCTGCCCGCCGGCAGCACGGGTACCGGGCTCACCGTGGGGTCGCTCTCCGGTAGTTCGATGTCGAACCAGAAGCAGCTGCCTTCGCCGCTGTTGCTGCTGACGCCGATGCTGCCGTGCATCAGTTCCACCAGCTGCTTGCAGATGGTCAGGCCCAGGCCGGTGCCGCCGAAGAGGCGGGTGGTGGATGAATCGGCCTGGGTGAATTTGTCGAAGATGGTTTCCTGCAGTTCCGGCGGCACGCCGATGCCCGAGTCCCGCACCTCGACCCGCAGGTGCTGGCGGCCGGGGGCGATGCGGGTGCATTCAATGTCCAGCTCGACCCAGCCGCTGTTGGTGAACTTGATGGCGTTGTTGAGCAGGTTGGCCATGATCTGGCGCAGGCGTACCGGATCGCCATGGATCTTGGGCGGGATGATGCCCTTGATGTGGTAGCGGAACTCCAGCCCCTTCTGGGCCGCGGCGGCGGCTTGGACCTCGGTCAGTTCGCCCAGCAGCAGCACCAGGTCCACCTCCTCCGGGTGGATCACCAGCTTGCCGGCCTCGATCTTGGAAATATCCAGGATGTCGTTGAGGATGGCCAGCAGCTGCTTGGTGCTGCCGTAGGCCAGGCGGATGTAGCGCTCCTGCTTTTCGTTGAGGGGCGTGTGCAGGAGCAGGTCCAGCACCCCCAGGATGCCGGTGAAGGGGGTGCGGATTTCGTGGCTCATGTTGGCCAGGAATTCGCTCTTGGCCCGGTTTGCCGCCTCCGCCTTTTCCCGGGCGTGGCGCAGTTCGCTTTCCGCCGCCTTGCGTTCGGTGACGTCCTCGAAGGTCCACACCACGCCGCGGCTGAGGTCGTCCGGATTGATGGCCTTGCCCGACACGGCGCACCAGAAGCACTCGCCGTTGCGCCGCCGCATGATCAGTTCCTGGCGCATCACCTGGCCCTGTTCCAGTATGGGCATGATGTCCTGGGTGGCGCTGACGAAGCTTTCCCGGCTCGGGTACAGCTCCTCGGCCCGCAGGCCGATCACCTCCTGGGAGCCGTAGCCGAACATGGCGGCCATCTGCCGGTTGGCCAGGACCACGTGCCGGTCTTCGTGGTTGCTGGTGTCCAGGTAGGCGATGCCGATGGCCGAGGCGTCCAGGGTGGTCTGCTGGATCGCCTCCACTTCCTCCTTGGCCCGCAACAGGGCGCTCTCGGCCCGGCTGGCCCGGGTCAGGGCCCAGCCCAGCATGGACATGAGGGCGATGAAGCCGACCACGATGGCGGCGATGAACAGGCGCATCTGCTCCATGCGCTCGGCCAGGGCCGCGTTCATGGAGGAGAGCATGCCCCAGCGGTCCAGTTCCGCCGCTTCCAGGTCGTCGGCCAGGAGGCGGGACTCCTGCACCAGATGGGGCAGGTCGGCGGCGGGCGTACCGCTGCCTTCCAGGTACTGGTTGGTCTTCAGCTTCAGGTTGCGGATGCGCTCGGAGAGCCGGGCGCGCATTTCCGGATTGCTGTCCCGGCCTTCGGCGCTGTAGTTCTCGGCCAGGGCCAGGGCTTCCCAGGCGGCAGCCACGTGCTTGCGCCGCGCATCGGGGGAATCGGCGGCCCGCTCCAGCAGCTCCTGGCTCTGGCCGATGAAGTAGCGCGCCTTGAGCAGGGTGCGGGCGCCGTGGACGCTGTCGAAATTGGCGTCGAGGAAGACTTCGTGCAGGGTGTTGAAACGGGCGAAGCCGAGCACCAGGATGAGTCCCGCCAGGATGGCAAAGCCGTAGATGACGAAGGGGAGTCGCTGGGAGGCTCTGGGTCGTGGCGGCACGGATTGGGTCCCCGAATGGAAATCAGCGGTTGTGACCGCCGCTTGTCGCTTTTATGATGTTTGGCATTTTCCACTGAGAAGCCGCCAATGGACAAGCTGTTCCCCGCTCCCCGGTCTTTGCAGATTGCCGCCGGCCGCCCCGCCGTTCCCCGGCCGTGGGCCGGAAAGGCAATGCTGGCCTTGTCTCTGGCAATTTTCAGCCTGGCCGCCCGGGCCGATTTTTCCGACGGGGAAATTCGCGTCGGCCTGCTTGTGGATATGCAATCGACCTATGCCCACATCACCGGCAGCGGTTCCGTGGCGGCGGCGCGTATGGCCATCGAGGACGTGGGCGGCAAGATCAACGGCAAGCCCATCCGCCTCTTTTTCGCCGACCACGGCAACAGCGTGGCCCAGGGCTCGGCGGTGGCCAAGCGCTGGCTGTTCGAGGAGGGGGTAGATGTCATTGCCGACGTGGCCAGTTCCCCCATCGCCCTGGCGGTGCAGGAAATCAACCGGCCCAAGGGGGCGGTGGTCTTCTACAACGGCGTCATGAGTACGGAAATCACCGGCAGCCGCTGCGCCGCCACCGGGGTGCACTGGATGTACGACAGCCAGGCCTACACCACCGCCCTGGGCCGGGAACTGACCCGGGGCGGCGCCAGGACCTGGTATTTCATCACCCTGGACAATGCCTTCGGCCGCAATACGGAAAAGGAGCTGGCGGCGGTGATCGAGGCCAACGGCGGCCAGGTGCTGGGGCGTACCTATCACGGCCTGGGAGAGGGGCAGCTGTTCGTCAAGCTGCGCCAGGCGGCGGAGTCCGGGGCCCAGGTGATCGCCCTGGTGGATGCGGGCCAGGACATGATCCGGGCGGTGCGGCAGAGCTTCGACCTGCTGCGGGTGAGCAAGGGCAAGACGGTGCTGGCGGCGGTGGCCACCGCCCTTAACGATGTCCATGTGATGAAGCCCCAGCTGGCCCAGGGCCTCAAGCTTTCCCATTCCTTCTACTGGAATCAGGACCCGGAGGCCCGGGCCTGGTCCCTGCGTTTCTTCGAGCGCACCGGCGCCATGCCCAGCGACCTGCAGGCCGGCGTCTATTCCTCCCTCATCCACTACTTCAAGGCCGCGGCCGCCAGCGACAGCGACAAGGGCACTACCGTGGTGGCCAGGATGCGGGAAATCCCCATCCGCGACCCCATCGTGCGCAACGCCCGCCTGCGGGAAGACGGGCGCATGGTGCACGACATCTACCTGCTGGAAGTGAAGAAGCCCGGGGACATCCGGGAACCCTGGGACTACCTGCGGGTGTTGCGCACCATCCCCGGGGAGCAGGCCTTCAGCCCCCTTTCGGCGAGCGCTTGCCCTTTGCTGGCGCGCTAGGCTTGGCGGCCTGGCCGCGGCGGGGCAGGTGGCTGCCGGCCCCGGCGAGGAACTGGCGGCCGGAGTCGTAGCCCACCTGGAACAGGGTCTCCAGGTTGGAACGGGACCAGTCGAGGGAGGTTTCCCATTTGTCCGCCGGGATGTCGAAGGGCACCTTGAGCAGGTTCCACTTGCCGTCCCGGTTGTACTTGGCTTCGAAGATCTTGGTGTCGTCCCGGGCGATTTCCACCAGGGGCACGATGATGGAGAGCAGCCAGGCGTCGTAGAGGTCCCGCGGCGTGCGCATCAGCTTCTCGGCACCCAGCACGTCGAAGACCACAATGTCCTTCACCTCCGGTTCGTGGCTGACCAGGGCTTCGTAGTTGAGGCAGTCGTGGGCGGCGCCTTCGTAGTAGTACTTGGGCTGGCCGTCCTCCGGGTCCACCATCTGGTGCGGCGGGTAGAGGAAGGGGAAGGCCAGGGCGGCGCGCAGGGCGTCGCCGCTGATCTGGCCCTTGGCGCTGCTGAAATTCTGCATGCGCCGGTCGTTGATGTTGTAGGCGTTCACGTAGAAACGCTCGTGGCGCTGCTGCAGGGCGGAAAAATCCACCACCTGCTCGAGGAAGGGCACCGGCGCGCAGAGACCCAGGCTGTCGGCATTGAGGTCGGTGGGGCAGGCCACGGCGAACATCAGCTTGATCAGGTCGGCCTGCAGCCGCGTCGCCTCGTGGCCGCCCAGCTGCTGCTCCATGGCCTGGACCAGGGGATTGGCCTGCAGCAGGGCCCGGTAGGCCTCGGCGATGGAGCCGGATTTCTGGAATACCTTGAAATTGACCGGATAGCGCTGGTAGAGGGCATCGGCGATGCCCATGTCCACGGTGCTGCGCAGGGCCTTCAGGGAATCGCCGCCCTGGGGCGCCAGGTAGAGCAGGCCGATGAGGGCGCCGGCCCCGGCGGTGGAAACTACGTCGAATTCGACGCCGGCCTCCTCGAAGGCCACCAGGGCGCCGGCCATGAGGGTGGCGTTGGGGGCGCCGCCCCCGATGATCAGTGCAGTCTTTGCCATTGCGTTGTCCTCCGGAATTGGGTTTTCCGGCAACGCAGGCCCGGGGTGGTCAGGCGCCCAGTTGCCGGAACAGATCCTTCACTGCATCGACCCGTTCCTTGAGGGTCGGCATATGACGAACGACTGCCAGTTTATCCTGCCCGGCCAGCTTGAAGTGACGGTTTTTCTGAATCAGTTCGATGATGCGGATGGGCTCGATGGGCGGATTGGGGCAGAACTGCACGGTCAGCTGGCTGGCAGTGGCGTCCAGCTTGACGATGCCCAGGGGCCTGGCCAGCAGGCGCAGGCGGTGGGTGGCCAGCAGGCACTGGCCCTGGGGCGGCAGTTCGCCGAAGCGGTCGATCAGCTCTTCCTGCAGGGCGTTGATGTCCTCCTCCGTTTCGCAGTTGGAGAGGCGCTTGTAGAGAGTCAGGCGCTCGTGCACGTCGGGGGCGTAGGCGTCGGGCAGCAGGGCCGGGGCGTGCAGATTGATTTCCGTGGTGACGCCCAGGGGCTGGGTCAGGTCCGGCTCCCGGCCCTGCTTGAGGGCGGCCACCGCCCGGTTGAGCATCTCGGTGTACAGATTGAAGCCCACCTCCTGCATTTCGCCGGACTGGTTTTCCCCCAGTACCTCGCCGGCGCCGCGGATTTCCAGGTCGTGCATGGCCAGGTAGAAGCCGGCCCCCAGCTCTTCCATGTGCTGGATGGCCTCCAGGCGCTGCTTGGCCTGCTTGGTCAGGGCCTTTTCATCCTGCACCAGGAGGTAGGAGTAGGCCTGGTGGTGGGAGCGGCCGACCCGTCCCCGCAGTTGGTGCAGTTGGGCCAGGCCGAATTTTTCGGCCCGGTTGATGAGGATGGTGTTGGCGTGGGGATTGTCGATGCCGGTCTCGATGATGGTGGTGCATAGCAGCAGGTTGGCCCGCTGCTGGGTGAAGTCCCGCATCACCCGTTCCAGCTCCCGTTCGTTCATCTGGCCGTGGCCCACCACGATGCGGGCCTCGGGCACCAGGGACTGGAGCTTCTCCCGCATGTTGTCGATGGTGTCCACCTCGTTGTGCAGGAAGTACACCTGGCCGCCCCGCTTCAGTTCCCGCAGTACCGCCTCGCGGATGATGCCGTCGGAGAACTTGGCGACGAAGGTCTTGATGGCCAGCCGCTTCTGGGGCGCCGTGGCGATCACCGAGAAGTCCCGCAGGCCTTCCAGACTCATGGCCAGGGTGCGGGGGATGGGGGTGGCGGTCAGGGTCAGCACGTCCACCTCGGCCCGCAGGGCCTTCAGGGCTTCCTTCTGGCGCACGCCGAAGCGGTGTTCCTCGTCGATCATGACCAGGCCCAGGCGGTCGAACTTCATCTCCTTGGAGAGCAGTTTGTGGGTGCCGATGACGATGTCGATCTTGCCCGCCTCCAGGTCCTTCATGGCCTGGGCGGTTTCCTTGGCGGTCTTGAAGCGGGACAGTTCGGCGATCTGCACCGGCCAGTCGGCGAAGCGGTCCTTGAAAGTCTGGTAGTGCTGTTCGCAGAGCAGGGTGGTGGGGCACAGCACCGCCACCTGCTTGCCGCCGGCGACGGCGACGAAGGCGGCGCGCAGGGCCACCTCGGTCTTGCCGAAGCCCACGTCGCCGCACACCAGGCGGTCCATGGGCTTGCCCGACTTCATGTCCTCGATCACCGCGGCGATGGCGGTGGCCTGGTCTTCCGTCTCCTCGAAGCCGAAGCCGTCGGCGAAGGCCTCGTAGTCGTTTTCGGTGAAGGCGAAGGCATGGCCCTGGCGCGCCGCCCGGGCGGCGTAGAGGGCCAGCAGTTCGGCGGCGGTGTCCCGGGCCTGTTCGGCGGCCTTCTTCTTGGCCTTTTCCCACTGGCCCGAGCCCAGGCTGTGCAGGGGCGCCGCATCGGGCTCGTTGCCGGAGTAGCGGGAGATGACGTGGAGCTGGGAGACGGGCACGTACAGCTTGGCCTCGTTGGCGTAGTGCAGCTCCAGGAATTCGGTGTCGCCTTCGCCCAGGTCCAGGTGCAGCAGGCCCATGTAGCGACCGATGCCGTGGGATTCGTGCACCACCGGGTCGCCCACCTTGAGCTCGGTCAGGTCCCGCAGCCAGTTGTCCATGGAGGCCCGGCGCTGGGCGTTCTGGCGGCTGCGGCGGTTGGGGCTGCCGGCGTACAGCTCGGTCTCGGTGATGATGGCCAGGCCGTCGAGGCAGAAGCCGCTTTGCAGGGGGGCCACGCCCAGGGCCAGGGGCGCGTCGCCGCCGAGGAAGGCGGCAAAGTCGGCGCTGGCGGCGGGCTTGAGGCCGTGTTCAAGCAGCAGTTGCTGCAGGGTTTCGCGGCGGCCGGCGGATTCGGCCAGGAGCAGGGTGCGGCGGCCCTGGCGGCCGGCGATGAACTGCTTGAGGGCGGTCAGCGGGTCCTCGGCCCGCCGTTCCACCGCCACGGCGGGAACGGCGGTGGCCAGGGGCGGCGTGCCTTCCGCCGGGGTGCCCAGGATCAGCTTGGCGTAATCCTTGGCGGCGACGAAGAACTGCTCCTCGGAGAGGAACAGCTCGGCCGGGGGCAGCAGGGGTCGGGCCTTGTCGCCGGCCAGCATGTTGTAGCGGGACTGGGTGTCGCGCCAGAAGTCCTGCAGGGCAAGCGCCACGTCCCGGTGCTGGCAGAGCACGGCGTCCTTGGGCAGGTAGTCGAAGAAGGTGGCGGTTTCCTCGAAGAAGAGGGGCAGCCAGTATTCGATGCCGGCGGAAGGAACGCCGTTGGAGACATCCTTGTAGATGCCGGACTTGGCCGGATCGCCTTCGAAGACTTCGCGGAAGCGCTGGCGGAAGCGGGTGCGGCCGCCGTCGTCCAGGGGGAATTCCCGGGCCGGCAGCAGGCGGATTTCCGGCACCGGGTAGAGGCTGCGCTGGGTGTCGGCGTCGAAGGTGCGCAGGGTCTCGATCTCGTCGTCGAAGAGGTCGATGCGGTAGGGCAGGGCCGAGCCCATGGGGAACAGGTCCACCAGGCCGCCGCGGATGGAGTATTCCCCCGGCGACACCACCTGGGTGACGTGGGTGTAGCCGGCCAGGGTGAGCTGGCTGCGGAACTGCTCGGCGTCCAGCTTCTCGCCCTTTTTCAGGAAGAAGGTGTAGGCCGCCAGGTAGCTGGGCGGGGTCAGGCGGTAGACGGCGGTGGTGGCCGGCACCAGCAGCACTTCGCACTCGCCCCGGCTGACGGCGTAGAGGGTGGCCAGGCGTTCGGAGACCAGGTCGTGGTGGGGCGAGAAATTGTCGTAGGGCAGGGTTTCCCAGTCCGGCAGCAGGCGCACCTTCAGGTCCGGCGCGAACCAGGGAATTTCCTCCAGCAGGCGCTGGGCGTCCGCAGGGCTGGCGGTGAGCACGGCCAGCAGGCGCTTCTGGCTGCGGGCCTGGCTGCCCAGCCGGGCCAGGGCCAGGGCGTCGGCGGAACCGGCCAGGGGCGGCAGGTGCAGGCGTTCGCCGCTGCGCGGCAGCTGGGCCAGGGCGCGGGAAATTTCGGGAGGCAGTTCGGGCAGGGCGGGCGAGGTGGAGGCGGACACGAGGAGGTAAATCAGGCAGGCGGGGGAGGCAGGATTATAGCCCAGGGGCGATGGCCCGGCCGGGGCGCTGCCGTTTGCCGACGCCGGGGCCGGGCTGGCGCAGCAGTGCCGCCGGGGAGGATTGCCTCAGGTGCATGGCCGCAGCGCCTTGCGGGGTGCGGCTTGCGGCCGGGCCATGCCGAAGATGCCCGTCCCTCCTGGCCTGCAGGCCATGCCGCTTTTCGATGTTCCCGCTCGTCAGGTGCCGAGCCGCACCGGCTGGCGGCGGGCGCCGAAGTCGCCGGGCCCCGGGCCGAAGCGGCCGGCCAGCTGGTGGCCGCAGTCGGGGCAGGCGCCGCTGGCGGTGAGACGGTACTGCCTGAGGGTGTACCAGTCGCGCACGATCAGGGGTGCGTGGCAGCGGGGGCAGTCGGTGGTGCCGCCCGCGGTGTCGTGCACGTTGCCGGTGTAGACGAAGTGCAGGCCGGCATCCCGGGCGATGCGGCGGGCCCGGCTGAGGGTGGCCGGCGGCGTCTCCGGCGCCTCGAGGAATTTCCAGTCCGGATGGTAGGCGCTGAAGTGCAGGGGCACTTCGGGCCCCAGTTCCCGTTCGATCCAGCCGGCCAGCTGGGCGATTTCCCGGTCGCTGTCGTTGTGGCCGGGAATGAGCAGGGTGGTGATTTCCAGCCAGCAGTCGGTGAGGTGGTGGATGTGGGCCAGGGTGTCGAGCACCGGCTGCAGGTGGCCGCCGCACAGCTTGACGTAGAAGTCCTCGGTGAAGGCCTTGAGGTCCACGTTGGCGGCGTCCATCAGGGCGAAGAACTCCTTCCGCGGTTCGGCGTGGATGTAGCCGGCGGTGACGGCGACGCTGCGGATGCCGGCCTCGCGGCAGGCCAGGGCCGTGTCCATGGCGTACTCGGCGAAGATCACCGGGTCGTTGTAGGTGAAGGCCACGGCCGGGGCCTCCAGGCGGCGGGCAGCGGCGGCGATGGCGGCCGGGCTGGCGGCGTCCATCAGCCGGTCCATGTCCCGGGACTTGGAGATGTCCCAGTTCTGGCAGAACTTGCAGGCCAGGTTGCAGCCGGCGGTGCCGAAGGAAAGGATGGGGGTGCCCGGGTGGAAGTGGTTGAGGGGCTTCTTTTCCACCGGGTCCAGGCAGAAGCCGGAGGAGCGGCCGTAGGTGGTGAGGATCATGGCCCCGTCCCGGGCCTGGCGCACGAAGCAGGCGCCGCGCTGGCCTTCGTGCAGGCGACAGTCCCGGGGACAGAGGTCGCACTGCAGGCGGCCGTCTTCCAGGGCATGCCACCAGCGGCCCGGGTGGGCGCTCTCGGCCACGGCGGGGGTGTGGTCGGGATTCATGGCCGTTCTCCTCTGTTCTGGTGCCACTTGTGCACCCGGTAGGTGGCCAGTTCCACCTGGGGCGACCAGAAATCCCGGGGCAGGCCGGCCTTGGCCTTGAGCTCGGCGAGAAAGCGTGACGGCTCGGGCAGGGCTTCCCAGACCTGGGGCAGGAAGGTGGCGCAGTGGGCGCCGTGGCGTAGGATCAGGCCGTCCTTGCCGGGCACCAGGGCCGCCAGGGCGTCCGCCTCGCTGGCGGCGGCCAGGGGTCGGGGCGTCTGCAGCAGGGACACTTCCAGGTCCAGCAGGGGCCATTCCTCGACGCTCACCGGGGCGAAGCGGGGATCGCGGAAGGCGGCGGCCCGGGCATTGGCGGCCACGTCATCGCCCAGGGGGCGGCGGGCTTCCAGGGTGCCGATGCAGCCCCGCAGGCGGCCGTCCCGGGTCAGGGTGACGAAGGTGGCGGCGGGCTTTTCCAGGGCCCGGGGCGGCGGCGTCCCCAGATTGGGCGGCGGGTCGGCCAGGCCCAGCTCCCGGGCGATGGCGTGGCGGGCCAGGGCCAGCAGCAGGCGGCCCAGGGCGGCGTCGGGCGGCCCGTTGGCGAGGGGCTCAGTGGGGACCATGATCCGGCTCCAGGGCGAAGGCGGCGTAGCCCACCACCCGTTCCCGGTCGCCGGCGGTATCGCCGGAATTGCGCCGGTCCAGGAGGCGGGGCCGCAGGCCGTGGCGGGCTGCCGCCAGCAGCAGGCCGTTGATGGGAATGGCGCCGCAGGCCTCCCGGGGCGCCAGGTCGGCCCGGGCGGCGGCGATGCGGGCGCAGGTGGCCTGGTCCAGGCGTTCGGCCTCGGCGTAGGGCTGGTAGTGGGAAAGGTCGGAACTGACCAGGATCAGGGTTTCCTCGCCGCCCCACAGGCGCTCCAGCACCTGGGCCACGGTCTCGCCGGAGGCGGCGCCCACTGCCAGGGGCAGCAGGGTGAAGGGCCCCAGCAGGCGTTGCAGGAAAGGCAGTTGCACTTCCAGGGAATGCTCCAGGGCGTGGGCGCCGTCGTCGGCCACCACCTGGGGCAGGTCGGCGATGCGCTGCCGGGCCTCGGCGTCGATGGGCAGCGGGCCCAGGGGCGTGGTGAAACTGTCCACGGTGGGCACGGCCAGGCCCCGCACCGCCACCCGGTGGGTGGGGCCGAGCAGGATGACGCGGCGGATGCGCCCGGCCTGGGGCGCCAGGGCGGCATAGGCGGTCGCCGCGATGGGGGCGGAATAGATGTAGCCGGCGTGGGGCACGATGAGAGCCTTGATCGGTCCTGCGGCGCCTGGCGGCCGGGCCTGGGCCAGGTAGGCGTCGATGTCGGCGCCCAACTGGGCGGGATCTGCCGGGTAGAAGAGGCCGGCGACGGCGGCGGGACGAAGGCTGGGCATGGCTCGCTCCCCGGAAGGTGACGCTACAGGTGCATGAATATCCAGCCGCCGATGGTGCCCGCGGCCAGGGCCAGGAAGCCCAGGCCGATGCGGCGTCCCAGGCTGGGGCCGGCGACGGAGAAGACGATGCCCAGCTTGAACACCAGGTTGGCGAGGAAGGCGATGACGATGGAGTTCACCGCCTCATGCATGGGCAGCTTGCCCATGCCGAACAGGCGCAGGGAGGACAGGGCGATGGCATCCACGTCGGTGAAGCCGGAAATCAGGGAAATGGCGTAAAGGCCCTCGGAACCAGCCACATCGGAGAGCCAGGCGGCCAGCAGCAGCACCACGGCGTAGATGCAGCCGAAGGTGAGGGCGGTGCGGATTTCCGCCGGGTTGTGCAGGTTGAGGGGCGTTTCCGGCTGGCCGCTCTGGTCGCCGAGGATGCGCCACAGCCAGCCGATCACCACCAGGCCCAGCAGCAGGCCGCCGCCCAGGGCCGGCAGCAGTTGCGGCAGCAGCTCGGGCTGCAGCATGGCGGCCAGGAGGGAGAGACGCACCAGCACCACCACGTTGGCGGTGAGGATCACCACCATGGACAGGCGCAGCAGGTTGGGCGTGGCCTTGACGTGGCGGGAATACACCAGGGTGATGGCGGTGGAGGAGGCGAGGCCGCCCATGAGGCCGATCAGGGGGGCGCCGTGCTGCTGGCCGAAGAGGCGCAGGGCGGCATAGCCGGCCAGGCTCATGCCGGAGATGAGCACCACCATCCACCACACCTGGTAGGGGTTGAGGGCCAGGTAGGGGCCGAAGCCCTGGTCCGGCAGGATGGGCAGGATGACCAGGGAGAGGACGCCGAACTGCAGCATGGAGATGAGGTCCTTGCGCGTCAGCTTCTCGCTCAGCAGGTGCAGCTCGGTCTTGAAGTAGAGCAGCACGGTGGTGAGGATGGCCAGCATCACCGCCAGGGTCTGCTCCTGGTACCAGATCATGGCGCCGAAGGTGTAGGCCAGGAGCAGGGCCACCACCGAGGTGGTGCCCGGGTCCTGGGCGTCGGGGCGGGAATGGTAGGCGGCCACCATCATCAGGCCCACCATCAGGAGGCCGGCGGCCAGCACCCACTCGGAACCGCTCTTTTCCCCCAGCAGGCCGGCGATGGTGCCGAGCAGGGCGGTCAGGGCGAAGGTGCGCAGGCCGGCCCGGGAGGAAGAGTGCCGTTCCCGCTCCAGGCCCATGAGCAGGCCCACCCCCAGACTGAGGAGAAAGGCTTGGGCGAATTCCAGCCCGGTTTCGGTGAGGAAGTTGTTTTCCATGGTTTTTCTTATTTCGCCTGGTTTTTGATGGGGGGCAAAAATGGCGGAAAAGTCCCCCGGCCGGCCGGTTATGACGAGGCCCCTCCTGTTAAAATTAATGCATGGCCCGACACTACGCAATCGTTCCCGCTGCCGGCAGCGGTTCCCGCTTCGGCAGCGACACTCCCAAACAGTATCTTCCCCTGGCGGGACAACCCCTCATCCACCACACCTTGGCGGCCCTGTGCCGCCATCCGGCCATCGACCGGGTATGGGTGGTGCTGTCGCCGGGGGACGAGTGGTGGCGGGAATACGACTGGAGCGCCCTTGGGCCCAAGCTGGAAACCGTCTTCCACGGCGGCGCCACCCGGGCCCAGAGCGTGGCCAGCGGCCTCAAGGCAGCCCAGATGGCGGCCGCCGAGGACGACTGGGTGCTGGTGCACGATGCGGCCCGGCCCTGCCTGGCCGCCGCCATGATCGATGCCCTGGTGGCGGAACTGGCGGACGATCCGGTGGGCGGCATCCTGGCGGTGCCCGTGGCCGACACCCTGAAGCGGGCCGATGTGCAGCAGCGGGCCGCGGCCACCGTACCCCGGGACGGCCTGTGGCAGGCCCAGACACCCCAGATGTTCCGCTACGGCACCCTGTGCCGGGCCCTGGCGGCCAACCCGGACGTCACCGACGAGGCCGGCGCCATCGAGGCCCTGGGCCTCAAGCCCCGGCTGGTGAAGGGCGACGCCAGCAATCTCAAGGTTACCTATCCGGCGGACCTGTCCCTGGCGGAGGCCATCCTGCGCAGCCGCCTCGGCCTCCGGGCCGCCCTTGGAGCATTGGCATGAGTCACAAGGAAATTCGCATCGGCCAGGGCTGGGATGTGCACGCCCTGGTGCCGGGACGGGCCCTGATCCTGGGCGGCGTCACCATTCCCCACGAACTGGGGCTGCTCGGCCATTCCGATGCCGACGCCCTGCTGCACGCCATTACCGACGCCCTGCTCGGCGCGGCGGCCCTGGGCGACATCGGCCGCCATTTCCCCGATTCCGATCCGCGCTGGAAGGGGGCCGACAGCCGGGTGCTGCTGCGCCACACCCTCAGCCTGCTGCAGCAGGCGGGCTGGCGCGTGGTCAATGTGGACGCCACGGTGGTGGCCCAGCGGCCCAAGCTGGCAGCCCACATTCCGGCCATGGTGGCCAATATCGCCGCCGATCTGGGTCTGGCCGCCGAGCGGGTCAACGTCAAGGCCAAGACCTGCGAACGGCTCGGTTTTGCCGGCCGGGAGGAGGGCATGGAAGCCCAGGCCGCCGTCCTCATTGAACGGGAGTGACTTTGTCCGGTCAGACAGCGTCCCCAGAACGGGCCCGGGTGTTTTTCGCCCTCTGGCCCGAGGCGGCCCTGGCTGAGCGCCTGGCGGCCCTGGCCGAAGCCCAGGCGGCGGCCGTGGGCGGCCGCGCCATGGCCCGGGAGACCCTGCACCTGACCCTGGCCTTTCTCGGCGACGTTCCCCTCGAAACCCTGCCGGCCCTGCAGGAAGCCGGCCACCTGGTGGCCCGGCAACAAGTCATGCACCACGTATTTCCCCTGGAGTTTTCCCTGGATCATTTTGGCTACTGGCAGCACAACCACCTCGCCTGGATCGGCTGCCGCGCTCCCGTCGCTGCCCTGCACGGCCTCGCTGACGCCCTGGCGGCGGCCGTGGGCGAGCGGGGCTTTGCCCTGGAACCCCGTCCCTTCGTGCCCCACGTGACCCTGGTGCGCCGCGCCCCCGTGGCGCCGCCCTGCCGGGAGGAGGCCTTGCCCCTGTACTGGCGCGCCACGGATTTCGCCCTGCTGCGCTCCCGCCGCCATGCCGGCGGTGCCGCCTACGAGACCCTGGCCCGCTGGCCGGTGGAGGGCTCGGCATGATCAAGAAGATTCCCGTGGCCCAGATCCGGGTCGGCATGTATGTCAGCGACGTCAATGCGGGCTGGATGGATCATCCCTTCCTGCGCAACAGCCTGCTGCTGGAAGACCAGGAGCAGGTGCTGAAGATCCGCCGTGCCGGCATCCGGGAGGTGTTCATCGACACCGCCAAGGGGCTGGATGTGGACGACGTGCCCACGGCCCAGGAGGCGGCACGGAGCAGCCAGCAGGATCTGGAAAGGATGGCCGAGGCGTCGGAAAACAAGGCGCCGCCGCCCCGCACCAGCCTGGCGGAGGAGCTGGCCAAGGCCAAGGGGGCCTTCAACGAGGGGGCCCGCCTGGTGCGCAGCGTCATGGACAACGCCCGCCTGGGGCGCCAGATCGAGATGGAATCGGTGAAGCTGGCGGTGGAGAAGATCACCAACTCCGTCATCCGCAACAGCAACGCCATGTTCACCCTGCGCCGCCTGCAGCAGCGGGACGACTACACCTACCAGCACTCGGTGGGCGTCTGCGCCATGCTGGCGGCCTTCGCCAAGGCCATGGACATGGACCTGGCGACCATCCACCAGGTGGCCCTGGGCGGCCTGCTGCACGACATCGGCTATGTGCGCATCCATGCCGAGATTCTGGCCAAGCCGGGCAAGCTGACCGACGAGGAATACCTGCACGTGAAATCCCACGTGGTCCAGGGTTCCGACATCCTGCACCAGACGGCGGGCATTCCCCAGCTGGCCTTCGATATCATGGAGCACCACCACGAGCGTTTCGACGGCAGTGGCTATCCCCGGGGCCTCAAGGGCGAGGAGATTTCCCAGGTGGGACGCATGGCGGCCATCGTCGATGTGTATGACGCCATCACCACCGACCGGGTTTATCATCGGGGCGTCAATCCGGGGGAAGCCATGCGCAAGCTTTTCGACTGGAGCAAGTACCACTTTGATCCGGCCCTGTTCCAGATCTTCGTCAAGAGCATCGGCATCTACCCGGTGGGCACCCTGGTGCGCCTGGAGAGCGAGCGCCTTGGCGTGGTGGTGGAACAGCGGGAAAAGAACCTGCTGCAACCCCTGGTGCGGGTCATCTACGACGCCAAGCGCCAGTACTACCTGCCGCCCCAGGATGTGGACCTCTCCCGCCCCTTCGGCCATGGCGGCGGCGACCGCATCGTCACCCATGAATCCCCCCTCAAGTGGGGCATCGACGTCAATCGTTTCCTTTCCTGAAGCATGCCCAAGCCACCGCCCGCTCCCCGCGAAACCCGCGGCATCGAGAATGTGCTGACCCGCCTGCGGCAGGGCGAGAACCGCTTCGTCCAGCTGGCGGACAACATCCCGGAAAGCTTCTGGCTGATCGACATCGCCGCCCGCCGCGTGGTCTATGCCAATCCGGCCTACGCCACCCACTGGGGCGGCTCGGTGGAAGACCTCTACCGCAACCGCTTCGACTGGCTGCGCTTCATCCACCCGGACGACCTGGACCGCATGCGGGAGGCGGTGCGGCGCAATCCCCGGGGCGGGGTCAACGAGGTGGTGCGCATCGTCCATCCCAACGGTGGCGAGCGCTGGCTGCACATCCGCAGCTTCGACATGAAGGACGAGCAGGGCAATGCCCACAGCGTCGGCGGCGTCGGCACCGACATCACCGACCTGGTGCTGCAACGGGAAGCCCTGCGGGCCAGCGAGGCGGTGCAGAAGGGCGTGCTGGACGCCCTGCCGGCCCATATCGCGATCCTCGACGCCGAGGGCATCATCGTCGCGGTGAACGAGCCCTGGAGCCGTTTCGCCGCCGAGAACAGCCATGATCCGAGCAGCGCCGGCGTGGGCTGCAACTACATCCGGGTCTGTGAGAGGTCCTGGGGCGAATCGGCGGAAGAGGCCCAGGACATCGCCGTCGGCATCCGTGCCGTGATCGACGGTCTGCAGCACGAATTTTCCCTGGTCTATGCCTGTCATTCGCCCACCGAGAAGCGCTGGTTCCGCGTTCTGGTGACGCCCCTGGAAGCCCGGGGCAACCGGGGCGCGGTGGTGATGCACCTCAACGTCACCGAGACGGTGGAAGCCCAGCAGCGCCTGACCCATCTGGCCCACTTCGACAGCCTCACCGGCCTGCCCAACCGCCTGCTCTTCCGCGAGCGCCTGAAGGCGGCCCTGGCCATGGTGCAGCGCCAGGGCGGCCGGCTGGCGGTGATGTTCATCGACCTGGACCGTTTCAAGGTGGTCAACGACACCCTGGGCCACCTGGCCGGCGACGCCCTGTTGCAGCAGGTGGCCGCCCGCATCGGCGGCTGCCTGCGGGCCAGCGACACGGTGGGGCGCCTGGGCGGCGACGAGTTCGCCGTGCTGGTGCCGGACCCGGAGCGGGAGTACGACGTCACCGTGGTGGCCCGCCGCCTGGTGGACACCCTGGCCCAGCCCATCACCCTGGAAGGGCAGGAGCTGTTCGTCTCCGCCTCCATCGGCATCACCCTCTACCCGGACGATTGCGACGACCTGGAAAAGCTCATCCGCAACGCCGACACGGCCATGTACCGGGCCAAGGAGCTGGGACGCAACAACTTCCAGTTCTTCACCGCCGCCATGAACGCCCGGGTCAAGGAACAGCTGCAACTGGAGACGGACCTGCGGCGGGCGGTGCAGCGCCAGGAATTCATCCTCCACTTCCAGCCCAAGGTCAGCTGCAGCCACGGCGGCATCACCGGCTTCGAGGCCCTGCTGCGCTGGCAGCATCCGGTCCGGGGCCTGGTCTCGCCCATGGAATTCATTCCCCTGCTGGAAGAAACCGGGCTCATCGTGCCCGTCGGCACCTGGGTGCTGCAGCAGGCCTGTCAGCAGGCGGCGGCATGGCACCTGGCCGGTCACGGTCAGCTGACGGTGGCGGTGAACCTGTCGGCCCGGCAGCTGCAGTCCGAGGCCCTGGTGCAGGACGTGCGCCAGGCCCTGGAGGATTCCGGCCTGCCGCCCCAGGCCCTGGAGCTGGAACTGACCGAGAGCCTGCTGATGAGCCACGTCGAGGACAACATCGCGTTGCTCAACCGGCTCAAGGCCATGGGCGTGCAGCTGTCGGTGGACGATTTCGGCACCGGCTATTCCAGCCTGGCCTATCTGAAGCGCCTGCCCCTGGACACGGTCAAGGTGGACCGGGCCTTCGTCCAGGACATCACCGCCGATCCGGGCGATGCCTCCATCACCCGGGCCGTCATCACCATGGCCCACAATCTGCGCCTCAAGGTGGTGGCCGAAGGGGTGGAGACCGAGGGCCAGATCGCCCTGCTGGTGGCCAACCACTGCGACGAGATGCAGGGCTACTACTTCAGCCGTCCGGTGCCGGCGCCGGAGGCCCTGGCCCTGCTCGACAAGGGGCGGGTGCTGCCGGGCCGCCTGCGGGCCCGGGGGGCGCAGGTGCCGACGGTCCTGCTGGTGCTGACGGCGCCGGCCCTGCGCCTGACCCTCGGCCGGGCCCTGGAGGAGGCCAACCTGCGGGTGCTGCTGGCCGGTGGCGGCGAAGAGGGGCTGGCGGCCCTGGCCTGCCAGCGGGTGGACGCCATCGTCGCCGATGCCGGGCTCACCGACAGTGCCGGCCAGGCCTTCCTCGAACGGGCGGGCCAGTTGCAGCCGGAGGCCGGCTTCCTGCTGCTGTCCTCCGCCGACAACATGGCGGCGGCCGCCGCCGAACTGCCGCCCCATCTGGCGGGCCATCTCTTGTCCCGGGACGTGGGCACGGAAGTGCTGGTCGCCGGCGTCCTCGAAGCCCTGCGCCAGCACAGTCTGCTGCTGGAGAACCAGCGCCTGACCCAGGAGGTCCATAGCGCCGGCCTGGAGCTGTCCCGCCTCGGCCAGGAGCTGGAGTCCCTCCTGGCCAGCCACGCCCGTCAGGAAATGCGGCCCCAGCAGGCCACCGGTATCGCCCACGAGGTGCTCCAGGAGCTGCCGGCGGCGGTGCTGGGGGTGGACGCCAGCGGCATGGTGGCCTACGCCAATGCGGCGGCGGAACGGTTGTGGCCGGCCTGCGGTCTGATCGGCAACGAGAGCGCCGACCTGCTGCCGCCGGAGCTGCTGGCGCTGCTGCAGGCGGGCGGCGGCAGCCGGGAAATCACCTTGAACCAGGGCGGCCGTTGCCGCGCCCTGTGCCAGCCTTTCGGCAACGATGCCAAGACCCGGGGACACCTGCTGTTGCTGTTGCCCCTGTAGCACCCATGGAAAAGAAACAATGAGCACCATCAAACAAATATCCCTGGAGGAAGCCCAGCCGGGCATGCTGCTGGGGGACGACCTGCGGGATGCCGCCGGTCAGGTCCTGCTGCCCAGGGGCTCCGAACTGGCCGAGTCCAGCCTGCGCTCCCTGGCCCGGCGCGGCATCGAAACCCTGACCATCCGCATCGAGGCGCCGGTGGACGAGGGCGCCCTCATGGCCCGCCGGGAGGCTTCCCGGCTGCGCCTGCAGCACCTGTTCCGCCAGGCCGGCGACCCGGCCTCCCAGGAGTTGCTGCGCCTGATGCTGGAATACCGCCAGGAGCGCCCCCAATGAAGACCCTGCAAGCGCAACAGGTGGTGGAGGCGGTGCGTCAGCTGCCGTCCCTGCCGGCGGTGGTGATCGAACTGCTGCAGTCGGCCGACAAGGACGACGTCAATGCGGACGAGCTGGCCAACAAGATCGCCCTGGACCAAGCCCTGGCGGCCAAGGCCCTGAAGGTGGCCAATTCCCCCTTCTACGGCCTGCAGAGCAAGGTGGCCAGCATCCAGGATGCCACCGTGATCCTGGGCCTGCGTCAGATCCGCTCCCTGGTGGCCGCCGCCGCCGTCACCGGCGCCTTTGCCCAGTCCCGCCACAGCTGGTTCGACCAGCGCCTGTTCTGGCAGCACTGCGTCGGTGTTGCCCTGTGCGCCCGCACCCTGGCGGCGGAGGCCGGCGTCTCCGAGGACGGTGCCTTCACCGCCGGCCTGCTGCACGATATCGGCCGCCTGGTGCTGGTCACCTGTTTCCCCGACGAGTACCGGGAGGCCCTGGCCTACCAGAAGAAGCACGACTGTTTCCTCCTCACCGCCGAACGGGACGTGCTGGGCCTGGACCATGCCCAGGTGGGTCAGGCCCTGGCCGAACGCTGGCACTTTGCCCCTTCCATCCAGGCGGCGGTGGCCCATCACCACGCTCCGGAGGAGGCTACCGCCGATTCCCTCGCCGGTGTCGTCCATGTGGCCGACGTCATGGCCCATGCCCTGGACCTGTGTCCCCGGGAGGATGAACTGGTGCCGCCCCTCTCCGCCGTGGCCTGGAACCGGCTTGGCATCGACTGGGGCCGTTTCAAGCAGATGCTGGCGACGGTGGAAGACCAGTTCGAGGATGTGTGCACCGCCCTCAACATCTGAAGGGCCGCCGCACCCGGGGCGCTTATGCCCCCGGGTTTAGCCAAAATCAAGGATTCGCCGCCGGGGGCGGCGTAGCTTAGGGGAGTCACCCACCGTCGGTCTGGACTCCCCTGTGTCCTTCACTCCCCATGAAATCGCCCTGCTCAAGTCCTCCCGCCTCTTTGCCGGACTGGAGGAGAGCGAGCGCTTCAACGATATCCTGAACCGTCCCGAGAACCGGCTGCAGGTGCCGGAGGACTGCTGCTTCCTGGAGCGGGGCACCCGCTCCCCGGGGCTCTACATCCTGGTGCACGGTTCCGTCGAAATCTTCTTCTGCAACGCCGAAGGGGAAGAGAAGGTGCTGCACTTCATCAAGTCGGGGGAAACCCTGGCGGAAGAGACCGTCAGCGACCAGAAAGCCATCAACTACTGGGCCCGCAGCCTGACGCCGACGGTGATGCTGCGCATTCCTCCGGCCGAGGTGCTGGCCTGGATGGACGAATCCTGGCCTTTCGCCCAGCGCTTCCTGGAACTGGTGTCCGAGCGCATCTGCCTGCTCTACGCCGACGTGGTCACCTTCTATTCCAAGACCGCCGTGCAGCGCCTGGCCTGCTACCTGATCTGCGGCTTCGAGACCTCCCGCCTGACCCTCAAGGATTCCCTCAGCCTGGCCATCCCGGTGCCGAAGAAGAATCTGGCCTCCCGCCTCAGCATCAGCCAGACCCATCTCTCCCGGGCCCTGCGGGACCTGACCGAACGGGGCCTCATTACCCAGGAGGGCAACCGCCTGCAGGTGAAGGACGTGGAGCAGCTGGCGGGCTACGTCTGCCCCCACGGCTGCGATCTGTAGGCCGCAGCCGCCACTCAGGCCGCCCTCAGTGCAGCGGCGGCAGACGCTCTTGCCAGGGGGCTGGCAGGACGCTGACGACGCGGCTGCGGCAGGTGTGCCAGAAGGCCGAGAGCAGGAGCAGGGCGGCGCCGATGCAGAGGGCGGTGAAGGCGAAGCTGAGGCTGACCATGCCCAGGTTCTTCAGCAGGGCGGTGAAAGCGTAGAGCAGATAGGCCAGGGCCGACACCATCAGGGCGCGCCGGTCGATGGCCAGGGACAGCAGTCCCAGCAGGGCGTAGATAAGAAGCGCCGCGGCGGCCTGAACCAGGGTGGCCTCCCGGGAGAACATCTGCAGCGACGTGAAAATGGGATGGACCAGCAGGGGCGCCGCCAGCAGGTGCAGCCAGAAGGCCACGTCGGCGCGGCGGGTCTTGCGCTGCGGATCGGCCGTGTCCCAAGCCATGGCCAGGGCGAACACCGCCGTGCCGGCGACGAAGGTGATGGGGGCATACCATTCCCGGGCCAGCGTTGATTTGAGGAAAAGCATGGCCAGCAGGGTGCCGGCCACCGCAGCGGCGCCGGCAGCGACGGTGATGGGCACGCGGAAACGCCGCCAGTGCAGCCAGGCGCCGAGGCCGCCGAGGAGCCCCGCCAGGGGCAGGGAAACGCTGTCCAGGGGCCGTAGCACGGCCACGGTCATGCCCACCAGACCGCCGACGAAAGCCAGCAGAAGCACGATGGAGGGCAGGGCCAGGCGCCGCTGGCGGGTGAAGAACTCGGCCAGGCCCCAGGCCGTGGCGGCCACCAGCAGGGGGCCGGCGCCGTCATGGACGCGGCTGCCGAGCCAGCCGAGGGCGGCCAGGAGCAGCAGGCAGGCGATGACCACGAAAATGTCGTTGAAGCCGCTGACCAGGCGGAAGTGTTCCTCATCCACCACCGGCAGGGGCCGGCCCTGCACCATATAGGCCTGGAAGGCATCCACCGCTTCCTGGCTGAGCACGCCGTCGCGTACGGCGGCCGCCAGATCCTCGTCGTTGTACATCGGGGCAAGCTCCTGCAAAAACTTGATCGGTGAGGGAACGGGCGTTCCCGCAGGTCTGCAGGCTACCGGATTTGTATGCTGTCGTCTTGTGCGGTGACGGTTGCCGGATGCCACAGCCGGTCCAGGACCAGGGCGGTGAGGCCGCCGAGGAGGGCGCCGGCCAGCACGTCGCTGGGGAAATGCACCTGCAGGTAGAGGCGGGAGACACCCACTGCCAGCCCCAGCACGGCTGCCGCTGCCAGGATCCAGGAGCGTTGCAGCAGCAGGCCGAGGGCGATGCCGAAGGCCAGGGCCTGGGCGCTGTGCAGGCTGGGGAAGGAGGCGTGGGTGGCGAGGCCGTCCAGGGCAGGGTAGAGGTCGGGCCGGGGGCGCTGGATGAGGCTCTTGGCCAGGTAGCCGATGCCGATGGCAAGGCCCAGGGCGGCGGCCGGCAGCCAGGCCCGGGGCCGACGGCGGTGCGCCAGGAGGCCCAGCAACAGGCTGGCCGGCAGCAGCAGCCAGAGGGAGCCGAGCCAGGTGAGGCTGCCCATGGCCCGGTCCAGCAGGGGGCTGCGGATCTGGGCGAAAAGGTCGAGCAGGGCCCGGTCCCAGGCCGGGATGCCCCGGGGAGCCAGCAACCACAAGGCTGTCAGGCAGGCCATGCCGAAGAGGGCCGTGCCCAGGACTCGCCCGGCCAGGGGCCGTGGAGAAAGGCGTCCCATGGGCTCAGGCGGGGGGCAGGGGCAGCAGCAGGCGGGCGGCCAGGCCGCCGCCCTCCCGGGGCGACAACTCCAGGCGGCCGCCGTGCAGGCGGGCGATGCGTTCGACGATGGCCAGGCCCAGGCCGGTGCCGGTGGTGTCGCTGCGGGCGGCCTCGAGGCGGGTGAAGGGGCGCTTCAGCCGCTCCACTTCGGCGGGGGGAATGCCCGGTCCCCGGTCCAGCACGGCGAGGAAGGCCTGGCCGTCGGCGATGCCGGAGGCCAGGGTGATGTCGCCGCCGCCGTATTTGCGGGCGTTGCCGATGAGATTGGTCAGGGCCCGTTCCAGGGCCCGGGGGCGCAGCCGCAGGGGCGGCAGGGGCGATGTCTGCAGTTGCACCGGCTCCTGCCGTTCCTGGCAGCGGCGGGCCAGGGTGGCCAGCAGCTGGTTGGGATCGGCGCTTTCTTCCGGCTCCTGCTCCTCGCCCCGGGCGTAGTCGAGGAACTGGCCGATGATGCCGTCCATCTGGGTGATGTCGTCGTTCATGCCGGCCCGCAGGCTTTCGTCCTCCACCCCCATTTCCGCCGCCAGGCGCATGCGCGCCAGGGGGGTGCGCAGATCGTGGGAGATGCCGGCCAGTACCAGGGCCCGTTCGCTTTCCAGGCGGGCCAGGTCGGCGGACATCTGGTTCATGGCCCGGGCCAGCAGGCGTACTTCCTCGGCCCCTTCTTCGGCCAGGGTGGGCGGCCGCTCGCCACGGCCCACGGCCCGGGCGGCCCGGGCCATGATCTTCAGGGGGCGGGCGATGCGGGCGACGATGAGCCAGGCCACCACCAGGGACAGCACCAGGGAGACGGCGCCCCAGCCCAGCCACTGCCAGGTCGGGTTGCGCTCGGTGCGCTCCCGCGGCAGCACCAGCCAGTAATCGTCCCCTTCCTCCATGGAAAAGCGGATCCAGAAGCCGGGCTGGTCGTTCACGGCGATGGCAAAGCTGGCCTGGGGTCCCATCAGCTGGAAGGCTTCCCGCTGGAAGATGGTGAAGAACTCCCGGTCGGGCAGGGGCGTGACCCGGTCCTGCTCTTCCGCCGGGTAGAGGCGCAGGCCTTCCCGTTCCGACAGTTCCCGCAGCAGGTCGCGGCGCAGCACCGGGTCGGCGCTGAGCAGGGCGGCCCGGGTGATGTTGGCGACGCTGGCGGTGAGCTGGGCCAGCTGGCGGGCCCGGGGTTCCCGCTCAGCGGCCCGGAACAGGGCGACCCAGACCGAGACGGAGACCAGCAGCAGCACCGCCACCAGGATGAAGGCCCGCACCAGCAGGGTGCGGGGCAGCATGCGCTGCAGGGCGCGCGGCAGTTTCATGGCCGGCGGGGGCTCAGGCAGCGGTGCCCTGGCCGTCCGGCACGAACACGTAGCCGAAGCCCCAGACGGTCTGGATGTAGCGCGGGGTCTGGGGGTCCGGCTCGATCAGCTTGCGCAGGCGGGAAATCTGCACGTCGATGGCCCGGTCGAAGGGGCCCTGTTCCCGGCCCCGGGCCAGGCTCATCAGGCGGTCCCGGGAAAGGGGCTGGCGCGGGTGCTGCAGCAGCACCTTGAGCACGGCGAATTCCCCGGTGGTGAGCATCACCGCCTCGCCCTCGGCGCCCCGGGTGAGGCGGCGGGTGGCCAGGTCGATGCTGATCTCGCCCACCTGCACCGTGCCTTCGGCCTCCACCGGGGAACCCGGCGGCGGCAGGGCGCGGCGGCGCAGCACCGCGTGGATGCGGGCCACCAGCTCGCGGGGGTTGAAGGGCTTGGGCAGGTAGTCGTCGGCACCCATTTCCAGGCCGACGATGCGGTCGATCTCGTCGCCCTTGGCGGTGAGCATGAGCACCGCCTGGTGCGGGTCGGCGGCCCGCAGGCGGCGGCAGATGGAGAGACCGTCCTCGCCGGGCAGCATCAGGTCCAGCACCAACAGGTCGAAGGTCTCCCGGGCCAGCAGCTTGTCCATGGCCGGGGCGTTTTCCGCCGTCTTGACGACGAAACCCTGTTCGCCCAGGTAGCGCAGCAGCAGGTCCCGCAGGCGCTGGTCGTCGTCCACGACGAGAATGCGTTGTTTGTTTTCGCTCATGGCTGGCAATGCTAACCGGTTCCGTGCCCCGGCAACAGGGCTCCGCCGGGCCCGGCGGGGGCCAAGTCGTTACGCCGCGTTGCTGACCGGGGCCGGGGAAACAATTATTTACAAAGCCGTGGGCCGGCCTTACATCCAGACGGGGCCGGGCTTGCATCCAGGCGTTAGGATGGCGTCGTGGCTGCCGCTCTGGAAGCGGCCCGGCAATTTGGGCACACTGTGCGCCGTCGCCGGCCCGGGCTCCGGGGTTGCGCGGGTTTTCCCGCCGTGACGGCGACGTTGCCGGTTGTAGTGATTCCATGGTGCATATGAAACGACTGTTCCTCTCCGCTCTCCTGCTGCTCTCTGCCGCCTCCCTCTGGGCCCGGCCGGAGGAGCCGCGCCTGCTGGCCCAGGCCGAAGGCGGCCTGCGCATGGAGCGGGCGGAGGACCCCCACGCCCGCCTGAGCAAGGAAGAGCGGCGGGAAGCCCGGCGCCAGTGGCTCAATTCCCGCCAGGCCGAGCGGGAGGAGGGGCCTCCCGGTTTTGCGCCGGGCGAGGAGCGGCGGCGCCTGTCGCCGGAAGAACGGCAGCGCCTGCGGCGGGATGTGCACGAGGCCGGCCGGGAGTTCTACCCCCGGGAAGAGCGCCGTCCCCTGTACCCGGAAGGGCTGCCGCCGGCGCCCCGCTCTCCCCGTCATCCCTGAGCGGCCATCCGGCCGTGGGACGGGTTGTGAGCCCGTCGTCGATAAAAAATCCTGATCCACCCGGTACTTGCGGACTTGTTCACACAAGCTGTGGATAACTTTGTGGGTTATTGCCGGACAGATGGCCTAAGTAGCCCGGGGATAAGGATTTTTCTTACTCTGCCCAAAAAAACGGCTTTGCCGGTAATTTCAATAAAAACAAATAGATACAACGTCGGTGCTGGCTCCCGCCTGTCATCGTGGCCGGAAAGCGGCTCCCCGGGCCAAGGGGCGGGCTGTTTGTGCATAAGTCAAGTCTTGACACGCTTTTTTTCGCCTTTTTTTTGCCGACCCCAATGCCGGGGCGGGGAAGGGCCGGGCCTGGGTTAAAATCGCTCCCCATGAATCTGCTGGCCCTCGAAACCGCCACCGACCAGGGGTCCGTCGCCCTCTGGCGCGACGGCGTCCTCCTCTCCCGGGAATGTCCCGCCGGTGAGCAAAGCTCCCTGACCCTCTTGCCCCTGGTGCGCGCCATGATGGCCGAAGCCGGCCTGGCCATGGCGGACCTGGACGGCATCGCCTTCGGCGCCGGCCCGGGCGCATTCACCGGCCTGCGGGTGGCCTGCGGCGTGGCCCAGGGCCTGGCGGTGGCCCTCGACCGGCCGGTGCTGCCGGTGGTGACCCTGGAGGCCATGGCCTATGCCGACGGCAGCCCCCAGGTGGCGGTCTATCTGGATGCCCGCATGAACGAAGTCTATTGCGGCGCCTACCGCCGGGTGGGCGAGGTCCTGGAACTACAGGGCGCCATTACCGTCTGCCCGCCGGCGGAGGCGCCCCTGCCTGCTGCTGGAGACTGGGCGGTGTGCGGCAACGGCGTGCCGGCCTACCCGGCCCTGAGCCAACGCCTGGCCGCCTGGCCCCTGGGCGGGCAACGGGTGCCGACGGCAGCGGCGGTGGCCCGGCTGGCGGCGCCCCGGCTGGCCCGGGGCGAAGGCCTGGACCCGGCCCTGGCGGCTCCCCTCTACATCCGCGACAAGGTCGCCCTGACCGTGGCCGAGCGCCTGGCCCAGGGCGGCAAGGCCTGACCCATGCGCTCCCTTTCCGCCCTGGCCGCCGAGCTGGCTCCCCTGGAGTTCCTGCCCATGAACGGCAAGGACCTGGCCCAGGTCATGGAAATCGAAAACCGGGTCTATTCCCATCCCTGGACCCAGGGCAATTTCGCCGACTCCATGAAGGCCGGCTACAGCTGCTGGGTGGCCCGGGAGGGTGGCGCCCTGGTGGGCTACATGGTGCTCATGCCCTCCCTGGACGAGACCCATCTGCTCAACATCAGCGTCGCCGCCGAGCGCCAGGGCCGGGGCTATGGCGCCCGGCTGCTGCGCTTCGCCATGGAGGTGTCGCGCCACGGCGGTGCCGTCACCATGCTGCTGGAGGTGCGTCCCTCCAACGCCAAGGCCCTGGCCCTCTATGAAAACTACGGTTTCCAGGTGATCGGCCGGCGCAAGGGTTATTACCCGGCCGTCGAGGGGCGGGAGGATGCCCTGGTGCTGCGCCGGGAGCTGGGGGAGATCGAGGCATGAACCATAACGGCGAAGGGCCCATGGGCAATCTGGAAATCCTGCATGAAATGGGGCTGACCCCCCTGTGGGTCCTGCGCGGCCAGGCGGAGGAGGGGGCTGAGGCGATGGATGCCGTCGTCCCGGCCGAGTCCGCCGCTGCCGCCGCTGCGCCTGTGGCCGAAGCTCCCCGTTCGCCGCGGCCGTCCCTGATTTTGCCGCCGGCCGCTGCCGCAGCCTTCTCCGGTGCGGCGCCGGCGCCCCGGACGCCCCTGCCGGCCGGCAGCCTGGGCAATATGGGCTGGGACGAACTGCAGGACGCGGTCGCCGCCTGTCAGGCCTGCGCCCTGTGCCAGCAGCGCAAGCAGGCGGTGCTCGGCGTCGGTGACCGGCAGCAGCCGGACTGGATGTTCATCGGTGAAGGCCCCGGTGCGGACGAGGACGAGCAGGGCGAGCCCTTCGTCGGCCAGGCCGGCAAGCTGCTCGATGCCATGCTGGCCGCCATCGACCTGCAGCGGGGCCGGGGCGTCTACATCGGCAATGCGGTGAAATGCCGGCCGCCGGGCAACCGCACGCCAGAGGCGGCGGAGATGGATACCTGCCGCCCCTATCTGCAGCGCCAGATCGAGCTGCTGCAACCCAAGCTGATCGTCCTCCTCGGCCGCGCCGCGGTGCACAGCGTGCTGGCCCAGGAGCGGCCCCTGGCCTCCCTGCGGGGCCGGCCCCACGAATACCTGCTCAACGGCCGGCCGATCCCGGTGGTGGTGACCTACCATCCGGCCTATCTGCTGCGCAATCTCACGGACAAGGCCCGGGCCTGGGAAGACCTGTGCTTCGCCCGGCGCCTGCTGGCCGACGCCCGGCGCCAGGGCGGAGGTTGATTCCGTTCATCTGGAGGCCAGGGAGTCAATAGGGGCGCCATTCTCCGCCATGGCATGCTGGAGATGTGCGTCCCTTCTGCCTTCCAGGGCATGCCCGTTGTGACCGGCCGTTGCTGTGGCGGCGCCGGCCATGCCCTTGTGCTTTGCGTTACCATGCCCCATCTTCATGCACTGATCCCGCCGAATCGAGGAGAGTCCCCATGTCCCTGCGCCTGCTAGCCCTCATTTCCCTGGTCGCCGCCCTGCTCAGCGGTTGCGGCTACAACACCTTCCAGTCCCTGGACGAGCAGTCCAAGGCCGCCTGGTCCGAAGTGCTCAACCAGTACCAGCGCCGCGCCGACCTGGTGCCCAATCTGGTGAATACGGTGAAGGGCTACGCCGCCCACGAGGAAAAGGTGCTGACCGAAGTCACCGCCGCCCGGGCCAAGGTGGGCAGCATCCAGGCGACGCCGGAGCTGGCCAACGATCCCCAGGCCCTGGCCCGCTTCCAGCAGGCCCAGGGGGAACTGTCCTCGGCCCTGTCGCGCCTGCTGGTGGTCAGCGAGAACTATCCCCAGCTGAAGGCCGACGCCGGCTTCCGCGACCTCCAGGCCCAGCTGGAAGGCACCGAGAACCGCATCGCCGTGGCCCGCAACCGCTACATCAAGGCCATCCAGGAATACAACGTGGCGGTGCGCAGCTTCCCCAACAACCTCACCGCCATGGCCTTCGGTTACCAGCCCAAGGCCAATTTCTCGGTGGAAAACGAACAGGCCATCTCCACCGCGCCCAAGGTGGATTTCGGCGCCACTCCGGCCAAGTAAGCCGCGTCGGTCATGGCCTTCCTGCGCTGCTTCTGCCGGTTGCTGCTGCTCTTTTGCCTGGGCGGCCTGACGGCGGCCTGGGCCCAGGTGCCGGTGCCGGCCCTGAAGGCCCGGGTGACGGACCTCACCGGCACCCTTAGCGAAGCCCAGCGCCAGTCCCTGGAAAGCCGTCTGGCCGCCTTCGAGCGGGAAAAGGGCGCCCAGGTCGGCGTCTTGCTGGTGCCCACGGTGCGGCCGGAGAGCATCGAGCAGTACGGCATCCGCGTCGCCGAAGTCTGGAAACTGGGGCGCAAGGGTGTGGACGACGGCCTCATCCTGCTGGTGGCCAAGAACGATCGGGAAGTGCGCATCGAGGTGGGTTACGGCCTGGAAGGTGCGGTGCCGGACGTGGTGGCCAAGCGCATCATCGAAGAGAGCATCGTGCCCCGCTTCCGGGCCGGCGACATGGCCGGCGGCATCGGGGCCGGGGTGGAGCGGCTGCTGGCGGTGATCGGCGGCGAGCCCCTGCCGGCGGCGGCGGCCGACCATGGCGGCGGCGACCTCAACGTGGACCTGCTCTTCCCCATTTTCATGGTCGCCGTGGTGGCCGGCAATGTGCTACGGGCCCTCTTCGGGCGTCTGCTGGCGGCCGGCGCCTGCGGCGGCGTGGCGGCCGTGGTGGCCGGCTTCATGGGCGCCAGCCTGTTCGGCGTGGCCGGCATCGGCATCGTGGTGTTCCTCTTCATCCTCGTCGGCGGCAGCGGCTTTGTCGGTGGCGGCGGCGGAGGTGGGGGCTGGAGCGGCGGCGGGGGATTCTCCGGCGGTGGCGGCGGTTTTGGAGGCGGTGGCGCCTCCGGGAGATGGTGATGCAAGCATCCGATCTGGGGCGCTTCCTGCGCTATCTGCTGGTGCCCGAATGGCTGGCCCGGCGTCCTTTCCCACGGGAGTCCCTGGCCCGTATCGAGGCCGCCATTGCTGCCTCCGAACAGCGCCACGAGGGCGAACTGCGTTTTGTCCTGGAAGGCTGCCTGCCCCTGGGCTATGCCCTGCGGCCCGAGGGCTGCCGGGCCCGCGCCCTGGCCCTCTTTTCCGACCTGCGGGTGTGGGACACGGTGCATAACAGCGGCGTGCTGATCTACCTGGACCTGCTCGACCGGCAGGTGGAAATCGTCGCCGACCGGGGCATTAATGCCCGGGTGGAGGCCCATTTCTGGGAGGAGGTGTGCCGCAGGATGGAGGCGGCTTTCGCCCGGGGAGAATTCGAGGCCGGCTGTCTGGCGGCCATCGACGACATCACGGCGGTGCTGCAACGGCACTTCCCGGCCCTGCAGGCCAATCCCAACGAACTGCCCGACGCGCCCCTGATGCTCTGAGGCCCGCGCCCGGGCTCAGTGGGCGTTGCAGTCGTCCAGGTGGATGACGTCGTCCCGTTCCCGCTGGTTGGCCTGGTGGCGCCGGCGCACCAGCCACATGGCGGCGGCGACGAAGAGGCCGAACAGGGTGATGACGGTGTAGATGGAGAAGTCGGCCTTGATCATGGCGGCGTAGAGGCCGGTCATGATGAGGATGGAGAGGTTCTCGTTGAAGTTCTGCACGGCGATGGAATGGCCGGCCCCCATTAGGATGTGGCCCCGGTGCTGCAGCAGGGCGTTCATGGGCACCACGAAGAAGCCGGAGAGGGCGCCGATGAGGATCAGCAGAGGTACGGCGACCCAGAAGTCCCGCACGAAATTCATGCCGATGACGATGATGCCCATGGCGATGCCCAGGGGAATGACCCGGATCGACTTGCGCAGGGTGATGAACTTGGCGGCCACGGCGGCGCCCACGGCCACGCCCAGGGCCACCACGCCCTGCAGCATGGAGGACTTGGACAGGTCCAGGTGCAGGGCCGCCTCGGCCCACTTGATGACGATGAATTGCAGGGTGGCGCCGGCGCCCCAGAAGAGGGTGGTGACGGCCAGGGAAATCTGCCCCAGGCGGTCCCGCCACAAGAGGGCCAGACAGTGGCCGAACTCGTGCAGCAGGTACCAGGGATTCTTTTTCAGGGGCTTGTGATCGACCCCGGTGTCCGGGATGTAGAGATTGAAGACGGCGGCGATCAGGTAGAGCAGGCCCACCACGCAGAGGGCCATTTCCACCACCGTGTCGATGGGGGTATCGACGAAGGGCAGGTCGAAGCCGAGCAGCATGGCCGATATCTTGGGCTGGATCAGGGCGCCGCCGAGGACCGTGCCGAGGATGATGGCGCCCACGGTGAGGCCTTCGATCCAGCCGTTGGCCAGGACCAGCAGGCGGTGGGGCAGGTACTCGGTGAGGATGCCGTACTTGGCCGGCGAGTAGGCGGCGGCGCCCAGGCCCACCACGGCGTAGGCCGCCAGGGGATGGACGTGGAAGAACATGAGGGCGCAGCCGAAGATCTTGATGCCGTTGCTGATGAACATCACCCGCCACTTGGGCATGGAGTCGGCGAAGGCGCCGACGAAGGCCGCCAGGAGGACGTAGGAGACGGTAAAGAAGAGCTTCAGCAGCGGTGCATAGGCATCAGGCGCCTGCATCTCGCGCAGGGCGTAGATGGCGGCGATGAGCAGGGCATTGTCGGCCAGCGCAGAGAAAAACTGCGCCGCCATGATGATGTAAAAGCCGATCTGCATCAGGTAGGTCGCCCCGGGCAGCGGGCGATGGAGTGTCTCGCGTCGAATAGGTCTTGTTGGGCGAAGGTTTATACCACGAAAGGCTTAACTTTGTGATGAAAGTGGGGTGAATGCCCGTGGGACGGGCCTTTGGCAGCTTCCGCCGGAACGGGCTTTATGTTTGAATAACCCCCATAAATTCAGGGAGGTTTCCCACTTATGGCCGATCGCCGCCTGCAGGTGTTCCATGCCGTTGCCAAGCAACTGAGCTTTACCAAGGCGGCGGAGACCCTTTACATGACCCAGCCCGCGGTCACCTTCCAGATCAAGCAGCTGGAAGAGCACTTCAACACCCGCCTCTTCGACCGGGGCCACGGCCGCATTTCCCTCACCCCCGCCGGCGAGCTGGCCCTGGAGTACGCCGACCGCATCCTCGGCGAATACGCCGACCTGGAGGCCCGCCTGGCGGAAATGACCGGCCAGATGCGGGGCCCCCTGCTGGTGGGAGCCAGCATCACCATCGCCGAATTCATGCTGCCCCGGGTGCTGGGGGAGTTCAATGCCCTCTATCCCAACGTACGGGCCCGGCTGGTGGTGGGCAATTCGGAAACCATCGAGAACCGGGTGGCCGAGCATTCCCTGGATCTGGGCATCACCGAGGCCATCGAGCACCTGCCCCAGCTGCAGGCCGAAACCTGTTGCGACGACGAGTTGCAGGTGATCTGCTCCCCCAGCCATCCCCTGGCCCGGGAGTCGGCCATCACCCCGGCCATGCTGCGGGACCACGCCTTCATCGCCCGGGAACCGGGTTCGGGCACCCGGGAGGTGACCGACAACTACTTCCGCCAGGCCGGGGTGGACCCGGCCAGCCTCAAGGTGCTGATGGAACTGGGCAGCCCCGAGGCCCTCAAGGGCGTGGTCAGCACCGGCCTGGGCGTGGCCATCGTCTCCCGGGCCAGTTTCCACAAGGAACTGCAGCTGCAGCATCTGGTGGCCATTCCCCTCTCGCCCCGGCTGACCCGGCCCCTGTCCCTGGTGACGCCGAAGGAGAAGTTCCGCTCCAAGCTGGTCACTTCCTTCGTCGATTTCGCCCGCCGCAAGCTGCAGGAATACGCCGCCTGAGGCGGTGCCGGCGGGGGGGGCGCCTGGCGGCGTCTTTTCCCTCCGGCGCCGCCTTGGCGTAATATGGCCGCCTGCGCCCGCCCGCGGCGCGCCATCTTCTTCATCCATCACCGTTCCCGCCCATGCCCCGTCCCATCCGCGCCACCATCGATCTGGGGGCGCTCAAGCACAATCTCGCCGTGGCCCGCCAACATGCCGACCAGGGTGTTGCCGGTCCCGCCCGCCTGTTCGCCGTGATCAAGGCCAATGCCTACGGCCACGGCATGCTGCCGGTGGCCCAGGCCCTGGCCGGTCTCACCGACGGCTTTGCCCTGCTGGACCTGAGCGAGGCGGCGAAATTGCGGGAAGCCGGCATCCGGGAACCGATCCTGCTGCTGGAAGGCTTCTTCCAGCCGGAAGACCTGGAGGCGGTGGCGGAACTGGGCATCATTCCCGCGGTGCACCGCCTGGAACAGCTGGAAGCCATCGAGGCCGCCGGCCTGCCGGTGAAGCTGCCGGTGTTCATCAAATTCAATACCGGCATGCACCGCCTCGGCTTCACCGCGCAGACCTGGCCGGCTGCCCAGGCCTTTCTCGCCCGCAGCCGGGCCATCGGCCCGGTGACCTACATGACCCACTTCGCCGAGGCCGACGGGGCCCGGGGCGTGGATTGGCAGCTGGAGCGCTTCCGCGCCTGGACCGCCGGCTGGCAGGGCGAGGTGTCCCTGGCCAATTCGGCGGCCCTGCTGCGGCACAAGGAGGCGGTGCAGGGCTGGGCCCGCCCCGGCATCCTGCTCTACGGCGGCAGTCCCTTTGCCGAGGTCAGCGCCGAGGAGCTGGGCCTGAAGCCTGTGATGACCCTGGAAAGCGAAATCCTGGCGGTGCAGGACGTGGCCCCCGGGGAGCGGGTGGGCTACGGCGGCATCTTCGAGGCGACCCGGCCCAGCCGCATCGGCATCGTCGCCTGCGGCTATGCCGACGGCTACCCGCGCCATGCGCCGCCCGGCACGCCGATCCTGGTGGATGGCCGGCCCACGGTGACGGCGGGACGGGTTTCCATGGACATGCTGTTCTGCGATCTCACCGATCTGCCCCAGGCCGGTGTCGGCTCCCCCGTTACCCTGTGGGGCAAGGGCATGCCGGCGGACGTGGTGGCCGCCGCCGCCGGTACCATCAGCTACGAGCTTTTCTGCGCCCTGGCGCCCCGGGTGCCGGTGCGCTGGATCGGCAACTAGGTCAGGCAAGCGCCGGCGGCTTTTTTGCCCCGGTGCGACCTGTGTCACGCTCATTTTTCCGCTCCCAGCCTAGAATTTGGGGTTGATCCGGGCCCTTTTTTCCGGCCCGCCCCTGGGGAGCCGTCTTGCGCCATTCGCCGTCCAGCCGTCCGCTCTTGCCGCTATGCCGGCATCTTTCCGCCTGCCTGACGTTTCTGCTCCTCATCCTGCCGGCCGCGCCGGCCCAGGCCCTGGAGAATGTGACGCTGCAACTGCGCTGGCGCCACCAGTTCCAGTTCGCCGGCTACTACGCCGCCCAGATGCAGGGCTACTACCGGGAGGCGGGCCTGGCGGTGGATATCCGGGAAGCGGAGCCGGGCCAGGATGCGGTGCAGGCGGTGCTGGAGGGCAAGGCCCAGTACGGCGTCGGCACCAGCGACCTGCTGGTGCATTACCACCGGGGGGCGCCGGTGCTGGTGCTGGCGGTGATCTTCCAGCATTCGCCCCTGGCCATCGCCGCCCGCCGGGCCGCCGGCATCCGCAACATCCACGACCTCAACGGCAAGAAGGTGATGATCGAGCCGGGGGCCAACGAACTGCTCGGCTACCTGGGCCGGGAGCGGGTGGATACGGATAGCCTGGCCCTGGAGCCCCACAGCCAGACCGTGCAGGACCTGCTGGACGGCCGGGTGGACGCCCTTTCCATCTACCGCACCGACGAACTCTACGAACTGCGCAAGCAGGGCGAGCGGGTGGTGGTGTTCACGCCCGAATCGAGCGGCCTGGATTTCTACGGCGACAACCTGTTCTCCACCCAGGCCGAACTGCGCCAGCATCCGGAGCGGCTCAAGGCCTTCCGCGCCGCCAGCCTCAAGGGCTGGAGCTATGCCATGGCCCATCCCCAGGAGGTCATCGACTACATCCTCAAGCACTACGGCCGGCGCCACAGCCGGGACCACCTGGCCTTCGAGGCTGAGCAGATGGTGCCCCTGGTGCAGGCCCAGCTGGTGGAGCCGGGCTATTTCCACGTTGGCCGCTGGCGCCACATGGCCGACACCTACGCCGACCTGGGATTGCTGCCCCGGGACCTGTCCCTGGATGACCTGCTCTACGCGGGCGAGGGTGGCAACGCTGGCAGCGGTAGCCAGTCCAGCCTGTGGTTCGCCGCCGGCATGGGGGCCCTGGTCGCCGTCGCCCTGGTGGTGGTGCTGGTGCGCCGCTACATGCGCCGCCTGCGCCGCAGCGCCAGGAACTGCCTGGGACTGATGGAGGAGGCGCCTTTCCCGGTGGCGGTGACCCGTCCCGAAGCCGACGGCGAACTGCTCTACATCAACCGCTGTGCCGAGGAGTACTACGGCGTCTCCCGTCACGACGTCGTCGGCCGGCCGGCCCAGGGCTTCTGGCGCAACCCGGAACAGCGCCAGCAGATGGTGGACGAGCTGCACCGCCGCGGCGGCCGCTGGCTGGGCTTCGAGGTGCAGCTGCAGGGCCTGGAGGGCAAGCCGGTGTGGGTGCTGATGTCGGCTGCCTGCATCGACTTCGAGGGACGGGAGGCCATCGTCCTCTCCTTCCACGACATCACCCAGCGCAAGCGCACCGAGATGGCCCTGGGCCTGAGCGAGCAGCGTTTCCGCACCCTGGCCGAATCGGCCTACGACGTCATCTGGACCATGGACCTCAACGGCCGCTTCACCTACATCAGCCCGTCGGTGGAACGGCTGCGGGGCTACACCCCGGAGGAGGTGCTGCAACAGTCCATGGCCGAGGCCCTGACCCCGGATTCCATGGCCCAGGCGGCGGAGGGCTTCGCCTACCTGCTGCGCACCGGCCAGGTGCTGAAGCACCACTGGGAGCTGGAACAGCCCTGCAAGGACGGCTCCACCGTATGGACCGACGCCATCGTCAATGTGCTGCGGGACGACGAGGGGCACCTCACCGGCCTGCTCGGCATCACCCGGGACATCACCGCCGAGCGCAAACTGCGCCAGGAACTGCAGTCCCGCAGCGTGGCCGTGGATGCGGCGGCGGAGGGAGTCATCATCACCGATGCCAACGGCGTGGTGGAATACGCCAACCCGGCCTTCTGCGACATGACCGGCTACAGCCTGGAGGAGGTCCTGGGCCAGCGCACTTCCCGCTTCAAGAGCGGGGTGCACGATGCGGATTTCTACCGCCAGCTGTGGGGCACCATCACCTCCGGCAACCCCTGGCGAGGCGAGGTGGTGAACCGGCGCAAGGACGGCATGCTCTACCACGAACTGCTCACCATCGCCCCGGTGAAGAACGAGCAGGGCGCCGTGGTGCGCTACGTCGCCATCAAGCACGACATTTCCGAACGCAAGCGCATCGAGCAGCGCCTGGAACACCTGGCCCACTTCGACCTGCTCACCGACCTGCCCAACCGCACCCTGTTCTTCGACCGCCTGCAGCAGGCCTTCTTCCGCGCCCAGCGCTACCAGGAAGGCCTGGCGGTGCTGGTGCTGGACCTGGACGGCTTCAAGGCGGTGAACGACAGCCAGGGTCACCAGGCCGGCGACCTGCTGCTGGCGGCCTTCGCCTACCGCCTGAAACAGACCCTGCGCCAGTCCGACACGGCGGCGCGCATGGGCGGCGACGAATTCACCGTGCTGCTGCACGGGGTGCGCCAGGACGAGGATGCGGTGACCGCCGCCAACAAGGTGCTGGAGGCCCTGGTGCAGCCCTTCGACATCCTGGGCCAGCGCTGCCAGGTCAGCGCCAGCATCGGCGTGGCCCTGTTCCACCAGGCCTACGCCAGCCCCGACATGCTGGTGCAGGCCGCCGACGGCGCCATGTACGAGGCCAAGCGGGCCGGCAAGAACCGCTGGGTGCTGGCCCGGCCGCCCCAGCCGGCCCCGGAATCCTGATCGCCGCCGCCCTGGTGTATCCTCCCGCCCATCATGGCGAAGACGAAAAGCATCTATACCTGCACCGAATGCGGTGCCCAGTCCCCCAAATGGCAGGGCCAGTGTTCCGCCTGCAATGCCTGGAACACCCTGGTGGAAACCGTGGCCGAGGCCGGCGGCAAGGGCGGCGGCCACCGTTTCGAATCCCTGGCCCCCGGCACGCCCAAGCTGCAGGCCCTCTCCGAGATCGAGACCCGGGAGGCGGCGCGCCTGCCCACGGGCCTGTCCGAATTTGACCGGGCCCTGGGCGGCGGCCTGGTGGCCGGCGGCGTGGTGCTCATCGGCGGCGACCCGGGTATCGGCAAGAGCACCCTGCTGCTGCAGGCCCTGGCCGCCCTGGCGCCCCAGCACAAGGTGCTCTACGTCAGCGGCGAAGAGTCGGGGCAGCAGGTGGCCCTGCGGGCCCGGCGCCTGCAGCTGGACGTGGAGCGCCTGCCCCTGCTGGCGGAAATCAACCTGGAACGCATCCTCGGCGTGGTGCAGACGGAAAAGCCCCAGGTGGCGGTGATCGACTCCATCCAGACCCTGTGGTCCGACCAGCTCACCTCGGCTCCCGGCTCCGTGGCCCAGGTGCGCGAATGCGCCGCCCAGCTGACCCGGCTGGCCAAGCAGACCGGCGTCACCGTGATCCTGGTGGGCCACGTGACCAAGGAAGGGGCCCTGGCCGGGCCCCGGGTGCTGGAACACATCGTGGATACGGTGCTGTACTTCGAAGGCGACACCCATTCCTCCTTCCGCCTCATCCGGGCGGTGAAGAACCGCTACGGCGCGGTCAATGAACTGGGCGTCTTCGGCATGACCGACAAGGGTCTCAAGGGCGTCTCCAACCCTTCGGCCCTGTTCCTTTCCCAGCACGGCCAGGAGGTGGCCGGCTCCTGCGTCCTGGTGACCCAGGAAGGCACCCGGCCCCTGCTGGTGGAAATCCAGGCCCTGGTGGATACCACCATGGGCGGCAGCCCGCGGCGCCTTTCCGTCGGTCTGGAGCAGAACCGGCTGGCCATGCTGCTGGCGGTGCTGCACCGCCACGCCGGCATCGGCTGCTTCGACCAGGACGTCTTCGTCAATGCGGTGGGCGGGGTCAAGATCAGCGAACCGGCGGCGGATCTGCCGGTGCTGCTGGCCATCATTTCCTCCCTGAAGAACCGGCCCCTGCCGGAAAAGCTGGTGGTCTTCGGCGAAGTGGGCCTGGCCGGCGAGATCCGCCCGGCGCCCCGGGGCCAGGAACGGCTCAAGGAAGCGGCCAAGCTGGGCTTCACCCGGGCCCTGGTGCCCGAGGCCAACAAGCCGCGCCAGCCCATTCCCGGGCTGGAAGTGGTGGCGGTGAGCCGCATCGAACAGGCGGTGGAGCGGCTGCGGGACTGGGAGTAGAGCGGGCCCAGGGTGCTGCGGTACGGCGCCCGCTGACGCTACAAAGAAAACGGCGGCCAGGGGCCGCCGTTTTGCGTGGGGAGGGCGGCGTGGCCGCCGGGTTCAGGCTGTGGCGCTGGGCGTGGTTGCCGTCGCTGCCGGGGCTTCTTCCTTCGGCTTGCGCAACTGGGCGAGGAAGTCGTCCATGCCCTTCTGCACCAGCTGGTAGGTCTTGTTGATGCCGGCTTCCACCTCGCCGTTGAGAACGTTGAGGCCCTTGAGGATGTCCTTGGCTTCGTTGAAACCCTTCTCAAAGCCGCTGCGGATCACGTCCACGAAGTCGGATGCCACCTGTTCCGGATCGTCGTCGGGCCGCTTGGCGGCATAGGCGGCGTAAAGACCGGTGGTGAAGGAGAGGATGCGGGCGGCGGTGGCCTCCGGGGAGTTGTCCTGGCTGGCGGCCTTCTGCAGCGCGTCGGGGCCCTCGGAAATGCCCAGCACCTCGTTGATGCGGTCGATGGCGGTGCGGAAGAGCAGGGCCTGGGAGTCGTTGCCGGCCTGGATCGAAACCTGCAGGGCGGATTCCAGAATGCCGACCTTGAACTGCTTGGTGGCCGTATCGACCTTCAACGCCCGATGCTCTTCCTGGGGATAAACACGGGAATTGCCGCTGTTGGCGCTGGCAGTCTGCTGGCTGGGCCCCTGGGGGGCGGCGATGTCGTTGGGCATGATAGTCTCCGAAATATATTGGCGGTCGCATTTCTCGCTCTATCTGCCATAACGTCATTTTTTTCAATGACTTGAACGTTTCTTTACCTTTTTTTGTAGATTCAAGCCTGGCGCGGCTCTCCGTGGGGTTGTCCGGTGCCGTTGCGGCTCGTTTCGCCGGAGTTGTCCATGTTTTCACTCGCATTCCGCCTCCTGCGCCGGGATTTCTCGGCCGGTGAATTGCGCCTGCTGGCCCTGGCCCTGGTGGTGGCGGTGGCCAGCATCAGTTCCGTCGGATTTTTCACCGACCGGGTGCGCCAGGCCCTGGAGCGGGAGTCCCGCCAGTTGCTGGGGGCGGACCTGCTGCTGACCTCCGACCATCCCCTGGCCCCGGAATTTGCCGCCGAGGCGGCGCGGCGGGGCCTGCAGATGGCCCAGACCCAGGTTTTCCCGAGCATGGTGACGGGGGAGGAGGGGGCCCAGCTGGCAGATATCAAGGCCGTCTCCAGCGCCTATCCCCTGCGGGGCAAGCTGCGCCTGGCTCCTGGCCTGGGGGCGCCCGACAGCGAGATCCAGGGCGGGCCCCAGGCCGGCACGGTATGGCTGGACGAGCGCCTGGCCACCCAGTTCGGCAGCGGGCCGGGGCAGAGCCTCAACCTGGGCCAGGCCCGCTTCACCGTGGCCGGGGTGCTGACCCTGGAGCCGGACCGGGGCGTCAATTTCTTCAGCGTCGCCCCCCGGCTGATGATGAACCTGGCCGACCTGCCCGCCACCCGGCTGATCCAGCCCGGCAGCCGGGTCGCCTACCGCCTGCTGCTGGCCGGCCCGGACCGGGCGGTGGCCGACTACCGCCGCTGGGCCGAGCCCCGCCTGACCCGGGGCGAGCGGGTGGAGGACGCCAGCAATGCCCGCCCGGAAATCCGCACCGCGGTGGACCGGGCCCAGCAGTTTCTCGGCCTTTCCGCCCTGCTGGCCGTGGTGCTGGCCGCCGCCGGGGTGGCCCTGGCCATCCGCCGCTACCTGCAGCGCCATCTCGATCCCTGCGCCGTCATGCGCTGCCTGGGGGCGCCCCAGGGCCAGGTGCTGGGGCTCTACCTGGGCCAGTTCCTCATTCTCGGCCTGGCCGCTTCGGCAGTGGGGCTGGCCATCGGCTTCGGCGCCCATTTCGTGCTCCACGCCTGGCTGGCCAACCTGCTGGCCGCGCCCCTGCCGGCACCCAGCCTGTGGCCCGCCCTGCAGGGGCTGGTGGCCGGGCTGGTGCTGCTCTTCGGCTTCGCCCTGCCGCCCCTCCTGCAACTGCGCCAGGTGCCCACCCTGCGGGTGCTGCGGCGGGAACTGGGGGAGCCGGACGCCTCCATCCTCGCCACCTACGGCATTGGCCTGGCGGCCCTGGCCGGCCTGCTTTTCTGGGCCGCAGGCGAGCCCAAGCTGGGGGCCTACGCCGCCGGCGGCTTCACCGCCGCCCTGGGCCTCACCGCCCTGATCGCCCGTCTGGCCCTGGCCCTGCTCAAGCCCCTGCGCCGGGTCGGGCCGGCGGTGGGCTTCGGCTGGCGCTACGGCCTGGCCGGTTTGGAGCGGCGTTCCCTGTCCAGCGTGGCCCAGATCGTCGCCCTGTCCCTGGGCCTGATGGCCCTGCTGCTGCTCACCGTCACCCGGGGCGACCTGATGCAGGCCTGGCGCCAGGCCTCGCCGCCGGACGCGCCCAACCGCTTCGTCATCAACATCCAGCCCGAGCAGCGCCAGGAAGTGGGGGAGGCCCTGGGGCGCATGGGCATCCGCGCCGAACTCCTGCCCATGGTGCGGGGCCGCCTCACCGGCATCGACGGCCGCCCCGTGACCCCGGCGGACTATGAAGACGACCGGGCCAAACGCCTGGTGGAGCGGGAATTCAACCTCTCCTGGGCCGCCGACCTGCCTCCCGGCAACAGCATCACCCAGGGCCGCTGGTTCGCCCCCGGCGAACAGGGGAAGGATGGCAAAGGCAGCGCCTCGGTGGAAAAGGGCCTGGCCGAAACCCTGGGCGTGAAAGTGGGGGACGAGCTGACCTTTACCGTGGCCGGCGAGCCGGTGCATCTCACCGTCACCAGCCTGCGCAAGCTCAACTGGGATTCCATGCGGGTCAATTTCTTCGTCCTCGCCCCGCCCGGTGTGCTGGAACCGTACCCGGCCAGCTACATCACCAGCTTCCACCTGCCCGACGACGCCGCCAACCGGGTGGGTGAACTGGTCAAACGCTTCCCCAACCTGACGGTGGTGGATGTGGCGGCCATCGTGCGCCAGCTGCAATCGGTGCTGGATCAGGTATCCCGGGCCGTGCAGTTCGTCTTCCTGTTCACCCTGGCCGCCGGGATCATCGTCCTCTACGGCGCCCTGGCCGCCTCCCACGACGAGCGGCGCTACGAACTCTCGGTGCTGCGCGCCCTGGGCGCCGGCCGCCAGCAACTGCGGGGCGCCCTCCTGGCCGAATTCGCCGCCGTCGGCGCTCTGTCGGGCCTGATCGCCGCCGCCGGCAGCCACGGCGTCGGCTGGCTCCTGGCCGCCAAGGTCTTCAATCTGGAGTACCAGTTCGCACCGTGGGTCTTCCCGGCAGCCATCGTCGGCGCGGCCCTGGCGGTGACCCTGGCCGGCTGGCTGGCCGCCTCCCGCCTGCTGCGGGTGCCACCGATGGAGGCGCTAAGGGCTGGGGGGTGAGGCGGTTTGGGGAGTAGGTTGGGTATGACGTATGATTGTTTGTCAGGAATGTCCGGTTTGTAGGCGGGGAGAATTATGCAAATAAGTAATAAGGAAGTGGAATGCCGCATGGTTGCTGGCTTGTGGTTTGTCCGGTATTCCAGCTTATTGGACGCGTCCCCGTTTTATTGGACGTTTTCGTCTACTACTAGTTAGGTCCCTGTGAACACTTTGCTCGTTTCAAGCGTTGCACCATACGCACCTGGCGATGAATCCGCCGCCGTCACTCTTCGCAGCGACTCAGCAGAGATCGTTGCATTTTGCTGGCCTTGTGATCTTCATGTTGGAGATCAAATCGACAATCATCTGTCCGCCCTAGATGGCGTTGTACGTGCCGCGTATCTTTCTGACTGGCCGGAAGACGAAAAGATCGAGAAGTCGAAACAGAAGCTGGAGAAAGTTGGGCCATATGCGTATCAAGGAACTGGGCGCGTCCTCGATCGGGATGCCGGTTTAATCGAGGTTCTTGGCTTTCGCATTGAGATTGGCGAAATCCCTTGTGAAGGCCCCGTGGAGTTCAAATTCTTACGTCTCGATGTCTGAAACCGGGGCCTAACCCATCGGTCGAGAGGGACCGCCGAGAAGCGGCGCTTCTCGGTTCCCTTCGCGGCTTCGCCGCTTCGGCGGCCCCTCACCTCGAATGTTAGGCCACCACGCCCCAGTGAATTTTATAGCCCAACCCAAAGGAGATTAATTTTGGCAACTACCATGTATTTCGAAGAAACCATACTCGATCAAGGCGGCGAAACTTCGCTAGACATTGAGTTCGGGCGTTCTTCTTTCTATCCCGAAGACAGCATTTACCTAACAGTAGATGGCAAGAGCGTAATCATGGATCGCGTGACTGCAAAGCGTTTTGTAGATGCTGTTATTTCGGTCGGTCACTATCACGGATTTGTGGACTGAGCAGCTCGAAACAAGTCTGCGATTCCGCGTCTGGCACACAACCTATCTGTATCACTACAAAAGGGGGGATATGAATTTTCAAGTAGGTGAAGTGGTTCAATTGAACAGTGGGGGGCCTGCAATGACGGTTTCCTTTATCGGAGAAAAGGAATTTCCTCACGGGCAGAAGGTGCCGGTTGTGCAATGCACATGGTTCGAAGGAAAGAAGCTCAATAAAGAAACGTTTGCGCCAGAAATACTGCGCAAAGTTGAAAAATCGGCCTAACACTTGCGGTCAAGGCCGCTCCCTTCGGCCGCTGGACGCTGCGCGATAAAGCGCCGCACAGCGCCCCTTACCTACAACGTTAGGCGTCTCGATGAAAGACACTGACATGCATCCCTATGATGGGGTTGATCACCGCTACAACAGTTCCGATGCTGATAGAGAAAAGGCGACCCGCATCATCAAGAACGTCTTGGGCTTTAATCCAGAGCCTAATGGGCTCGACTACTCACTGAATTTCTATAGCGGGGGCATTGGCGTCGATGACAGGCTTGCTATCCGCTGCAAGTTCACTCCATCTGATTGGTCATTGGTTATTGGCAAGCTGAATTTGAAGCCGCCGAAGGAAGTGCTTTCAAATCCAGAGTGGGGTGAAGACTTCGCGTGGCTTGTGAGTGATGATGAAACACCGAGCGATATAAATGGTGACAGTTGCAACTTTGTTAACGCCAAGAAAAAGGCGTTTCAAGACACCATATCGTTAGAGCACACGCTTCTCTTCACTGATGAAAGCAACGTAAATACTTGGTGTGTCGTCTGGGTCGTTAACGGCAATCTTAACTACCTCAGCTTCGATCAAGGATAGAAGAGCATGCCGTATACGCCTAACAATTCCGTCGAGAGGTACCGCCTGCAAGCTGCGCTTGCAGGTTCCCTTCGCGGCGTTGCCGCTACGGCGGCCCCTCATGTCAAACGTTAGGCGGAAGCAATGTCTAGCCCAATCGAAGCGCAAACCGACATACTTTCCGAAATATCTGCGTTCCTGTACGCAAGCGCACCCGGAGACTTCGAGGAGGTAAATTGCATTCTCGACTACTTTGTCGAAGAAGATGGCAGCTGGTCTGTTGATTCTGAGTTTTCGTACATGCTGAGCGGAGTGAAGGTCGGAGCGTATTTGAACGACCCAAATTACAGAGTTCCAGCTCTCGTTGCCGAGCTCCACAAGGCTATGCGAGCGCATACGGGCGGAGCGTGGAAGTCATTATCGCTATCCCTGAAGAATGGCGGCTCTGCGAATGCCGTATTTCGCTATGACTAGTTTCCAAAATGGCGCCGCGCCTAACAAGTCCGTCAACGGGACGCCAAACTACTGCACAGTTTGGTTCCCTTCGCTGCGCTCATGCGCCCGTTACGTTCAACGTTAGGTGTATTTATGAAGAAACTACTTCCCTTGCTGTTCATCTGTCTTGGAGCAACTACTGTGCACGCTGGCACCGGCCTCGATTTCTCTGATGTAACTAACCGAGAAAAAGCAGAAGCGCTGTACGCGCAGGGGAAACTCGAAAAAATATTGCTTTTTCCAAGCGAGTTTGGAGGGAAAGACATGCCGAAAAACTCGGTATTTGTTCCTCCTGGCATTTCCGAAATCAAGAACCGTCTTACCGGCACTCTTGTTCGTTTTGTAAGTGAGGGGCAAATCAACAAACTCACAGTCGAACCAGAGTACAAGGGTGACAGCTTTATTCCGTCACGCATCAAAATGCGCGCATGGCATACAGACAAAAAAGGGGAATTCACCCCTTCTATCGAAGTTTGGTAGCAGCCTTGAGCACACCTCACACCTAACATCACATTCAAAAACGCTCCCTGCGGTCGCTCGGACGCGCCGCAAGCGGCGCGCCGTTTAATTCAACGTTAGCCATCACAGCAGACTCCCGCAGCCATGAAAACGCCACTATCCATCGCACTTGCTGTATCCGCAACGTTTGGAACGCACGTCGCGTATGCGCAGCAATCGTTTCAACTCTCGTCCAAGTTTCTTGAGGCAAGGTTTTCTGCCGACCAGAAAGTGTGGGATGGGCAGCATCGCTTCGGAAATGTTCTCTGTCTCAAATTCCCGCGGGCGACTGATGCAGAGGCATTGGCTGAGGCAATGTATAACAACAACACGCTTTACTTCAGCCGCGCAGCGTACAGGGACTTGACGGCACTCTATGTGGTGGCGTCAACCGTTCCCGCAGGCCGTACTGTCGAAGTTGAAATTGGAAATTTGGCCGCCCGGAATCAGAAGAGCGTAGAGGCTTACCCCAACTATTTCAAGCAAACTCAGGTCACAGGTTTGCTTGGCCCTTCTCTTGTGTTAACGGTGCGTAACATGAAAGAAGGGCAAAAAGAATCGCCGTTCCCATTTGCCCGCTCTATCGCAATCCGTCCAGACGGGCTGCTTACCTCTCTCTCTATTCATCGTCTTTTTGTTCATGGACGGGATCGGATCGAGGTCGTAGGACTTCGCTACTTTAAGGAGCCTCTTGGCCCGGATTCTGAAGCCGAAGCTGAGTCAGTTTTGTCTGCGTTCGTCGAGGACGCGGCTAACTCATTGCAGTCCTGCACGGCAAATCTGCCACCGCGAGAGCAGTAGATATGCGATGGCTAACCCGCCGCTCCAGAGGAATGCTTCGCCGGCAAGCCGGCTTCGCGCCCCTGAGCTAGCAAGTTAGGCCCTTTCTCCAGTCTCCCACCCCCTCAGTGGTACAATCCCGCCCCTTGATCAGCCGGTCGGGGGCGTTTTCGCTTGCCGCCGGCCTTGCGCAGTTACCTTGATTCCCCTGAAAGTTTTTCCATGAGCGCAGAACTCCAGGCCATTGCCGCGGAAGCCCAGCGGCGGCGGACCTTTGCCATCATTTCGCACCCGGATGCGGGTAAGACGACCCTGACCGAAAAGCTGCTGCTGTTCGGCGGCGCCATTCAGGCTGCCGGTACGGTGAAGGCCCGCAAGAGCGGTCGCCATGCCACTTCCGACTGGATGGAGATCGAGAAACAGCGGGGCATTTCCGTGGCCAGCTCGGTGATGCAGTTCGACTATCGGGACTGCGTCATCAACCTGCTCGATACCCCGGGCCACCAGGACTTCTCGGAAGACACCTACCGGGTGCTTTCCGCCGTGGACTCGGCCCTCATGGTAATCGACGGGGCCAAGGGCGTGGAGCCCCAGACCATCAAGCTGCTGGATGTGTGCCGCATGCGCGACACGCCCATTCTCACCTTCATCAACAAGCTGGACCGGGAAGTGCGCGACCCCTTCGAGCTGCTGGATGAGGTGGAATCGGTGCTGAAGATCCAGTGCGCGCCGGTGACCTGGCCCATCGGCATGGGCAAGACCTTCCGCGGCGTGTATCACCTGGCCAGCGATTCCGTGGCCCTGTTCACCCCGGGCGAAGGCAAGGATGCGGAAGTGGTGAAGGGCCTGGATCATCCGTCCCTGGCCGGTTTCTCCATGGAAATCGCCAAGCTCAAGGAAGACCTGGAGCTGCTGGCTGCCGCCCACCAGTTCGAGGCCGAGCCTTTCCTCTCCGGCAAGCTGACGCCGGTGTTCTTCGGTTCCGCCATCAACAACTTCGGCGTGCGGGAAATCCTCGATGCCCTGGTGGCCAACGCGCCGCCGCCCAAGACCCGGGAATCCGCCGAGCGGGCCGTGGCGCCGGAAGAGGGCAAGTTCTCCGGCTTCATCTTCAAGATCCAGGCCAATATGGACCCGGCCCACCGGGACCGGGTGGCTTTCCTGCGCGTCTGTTCCGGCCGTTTCGAGCGGGGCATGAAGCTGTGGCAGGTGCGTACCGGCAAGGAAATCCGGGCGACCCAGGTGGTGGCCTTCCTTTCACAGCGCCGCGCCACCATTGACGATGCCTACCCGGGCGACATCATCGGCATGTTCAACCACGGCAGCATCGAAATCGGCGATTCCTTCACCGAGGGCGAGAACCTGCACTTCACCGGCATTCCTTACTTTGCGCCGGAAATGTTCCGCGCCGCCCGGCCGAAGAACCCCTCCAAGATCAAGCAGTTCCAGAAGGGTCTGGAGCAGCTGGGGGAGGAGGGCGCCATCCAGGTGTTCAAGCCCCTTTCCGGCTACGAAGTGGTGCTGGGGGCCGTGGGCGTGCTGCAGTTCGAGGTGGTGGCCCACCGTCTGGCGGCCGAGTACGGGGTGGAAATCCTGCTGGAGAACAAGTCCCTCTTCGGCGCCCGCTGGGTGACCTGCGACAAGGCCGAGGACTTCAACCGCTTCGAGCGGGAGAACATGGGCAACCTGGCCACGGATGCCTCCGGCAGCCTGGCCTATCTGGCGCCGACCCGGGTCAATCTGGATCTGACCCAGGAGCGCTACCCCAGCGTGCAGTTCCACGCCACCCGGGAACACACGGTGACCCTGGGCAACCGGGGCTAAACGGGGGCGGGCGGAACGCCAATCCCCGCGGGGGCTTCGGGTCGGCCCGAAGCCCCGTCCTGCTTGGTTCGCCGCGGCCTGCGGCGTACAATCCCCGCTTCAAACTCCCTATTTTTCAAGGAACTCCGGATGCCCTTGCGGCGCTCCACCTATCTGCTGGCGACGCTGGTCGGGCTGCTCTGGTTGGGGCTGGTCGTATGGATTTCCATGGACGTGCTGCAATCACGGGAAATGGCCATGGATGCGGCCCGGCGCCAGGGCGAGGCCCTCGCCCGGGTGCTGGAGAGCAGCCTGCAGGGCTCCATCCAGAAGGTGGACCTGCGCCTGCAGGAGTTCGTCCGCCGCCATCAATATGCGGTGGCGGCAGGACGCCCCCGGGAGGAGCTGGAGCCGGAACTGAACCGCTCCCTCGGCATGTTCCCCGAGGCCCTCAGTTTCCGCGTCGCCGACACCCAGGGGCGCTACATCTACGACGCTTCCGGCGTCCTGGCCAGCAACGTCAATATCGCCGACCGGGATTATTTCCGCCTGCTCCAGGACCAGCCCGGTGCCGGCCTGGTGGTGTCGGGGCCGATGCAGTCCCGGGTCACCGGCGACTGGGTGCTGGTGGCGGCCCGCCGCCTGCAGGATGAAGGGGGTACCTTCCAGGGCGTGGTGCTGGCCTCCCTGCGGGTGAAGTATTTCGAATCCCTGTTCGGCACCCTCAACCTGGGCCCCCGGGACACCATCGCCCTGTGGACCCGGGACATGCGCCTGATGGCCCGCTGGCCCCACCTGGAAGCGCGCATGGGGCAGCCGGTGGCGAACAGCCCGACCCAGGATTTCCTGCAACGGGGTGAGACCAGCGGCTCCTTCATCCGCACCGGCGAGCTGGACGGCATGGACCGCCTGTTCGTCTTCCGCGCCCTGCCGGAGCACGATTTCCTCGTCACCGTCGGCTATGCCATCGACGACGTCCTCGCTTCCTGGCGGCATCGGGCCCTGATCTATGCCTGCCTCGGCCTGGTGCTGACCGTGGCCCTGGCCTTCACCGTGCTGGTCTGGCACCGGCGCTTCTCGGCGGCCACGGCCCTGGCCCAGCGCATGAGCCGGGCGGCCGAGGAGAAGAACCGGGAAAGCCTGGCCCTGCTCGACGCCATTCCCGATCCGGCCTGGCTGCTGGATACACAAGGCACCTATCTGTCGGTGAACGAGGCCTTCTGCCGCTATGCCGGCCGCCCCATGGAAGAGGTCATCGGCCACAGGGTGGAAGACCTGTTCTCGGAGGAGGAAACCCGCCGCATGACGGAAGGGCGCCTGCGGGTGATCGAGGCCCGCAGCCCCCTGCGGGAAGAGGTGTGGCTGGACCTGCCCCGGGGCCGGGTGCCCTTCGAGTTCCTGCGGGCGCCGGTGTTCGACGCCGCCGGCCAGGTGCGGGCCCTGGCGGGTGTCGCCTGGGACATTTCCTCCCGCTACGAGGCGGAGGAGCGGCGCCGCCTCATCACCCACGTTTTCGACCACAGCATCGAGGCCATCCTGATCCTGGATGCCAGCGGCCATATCGTCACCTTCAACAACGCCTTTGCCGAGCTGTCCGGCTATACGGTGGAGGAGAGCGCCGGCCAGCTACCGGATTTCCTCGCCTCGCCCTGCAACGAACCCGACTTCCGCGCCCAGATCCGCGCCACCCTGGACCGGGGCGAGAACTGGCTGGGCGAGGCCATCGCCCGGCGCAAGGACGGCAGCGACTGCCCGGTGTGGTGCAACATCGGCGCCATCGTCAATGAGCAGGGCGCCATCGTGAACAAGGTGGCCTTCGTCACCGACCTGTCGGAAAAGAAGGCGGCCCAGGCCCAGATCGAAACCCTCTCAAACGTGGATCAGCTGACCACCCTGCCCAACCGGCAGTGGTTCTCCCGCATCCTCGGCGAGTGGCTGCAGGAGGGCTGCCAGGGCGCCCTGGTGCTGCTGGACCTGGACCAGCTGAGCCGGGTGAACGACGCCTTCGGCCACGCCGCCGGCGACGAGCTGCTGCGCCGGGTGGGCGAGCGGCTGCGCAAGGGCCTGCGGCCCCACGACATCCTGGGGCGCCTGGGGGGCGACCAGTTCGGCATCCTCATCGACGGCCGCGACGACAGCCGTTCCGTGGCCACCGTGGTGCGCCATCTGCTGGACATCCTGGCCCATCCGATCCAGATGCAGGGCAGCGACGTGGTGACCACCGCCTGCGCCGGCATCACCCTGTTCCCCCAGGACGGCAACGATGTGGCCCTGCTGCTGCGCAACGTGGATACGGCCATGCACCACGCCAAGAACAGCAACCTCAATTCCTACCACTTCTTCGCGCCGGAAATGAACCAGCGGGTGGTGGAGCGCCTGCGCCTGGAAAGCGAACTGCGCCTGGCCCTGCAGCTGGACCAGCTGGAACTGCACTACCAGCCCCAGGTGGAGATCGGCAGCGGCCAGATCAACGGCTTCGAGGCCCTGCTGCGCTGGAATCATCCGGAACTGGGCATGGTCTCGCCGGCGGACTTCATTCCCCTGGCGGAGGAAACCCGGCTGATCCTGCCCATCGGCGCCTGGGTCCTGAAGGAGGCCTGCCGGCAGAACCGCCAGTGGCAGGACCAGGGCCTGCCGCCCATGGTGGTGGCGGTCAACCTTTCCGCCCTGCAGTTCCAGGAAAACGACCTGGTGGCCATGGTTTCCGCCGCCCTCATGACCTCCGGCCTGGCGCCCCGCTGGCTGGAGCTGGAGATCACCGAGAGCGTCATCATGCAGGAGCCGGAACGCATGGTGGGCATCCTGGAAGAGCTGAAGTGCCTGGGCGTGCGGCTTTCCATCGACGACTTCGGCACCGGCTATTCCAGCCTGTCCTATCTCAAGCGTTTCCCCATCGACAAGATCAAGATCGACCGCTCCTTCATCCGCGATGTGGTGAGCAGCCAGGGCGACGCGGCCATCGTGCGCATGGTCATCGCCATGGCCGGGGAACTTGAACGCAAGGTCATTGCCGAAGGCGTGGAAACCAACGAGCAGCTCGACTTCCTGCGGCTGCACCAGTGTCACGAATTCCAGGGCTTCCTCTGCAGCCGACCGGTGCCGGCGCTCCAGGTGCCCGAGTTGCTGGCTGCCGGAGCCGAAGCAATCTGATGTTCCGGGGAGCCCTGGCGGCGCCCCGGCCCCTTTCATTTGCCGTTGCCCGCGGGCGGCGGCGGGCCTTGGCCCTCATTAGCCCCTCTCGTCGCCACCATGGAATCGCCTAAGCCTCTTACCTCCTACCGCAAATACTGGGCCCAGCGCTTCGGCACCGCCCCCTTCCTGCCCATGAGCCGGGAGGAGATGGACAAGCTGGGCTGGGATTCCTGCGACGTGATCCTGGTCACCGGCGATGCCTATATCGACCACCCCAGCTTCGGCATGGCCCTGGTCGGCCGCCTGCTGGAGGCCCAGGGCTTCCGCGTCGGCATCATCAGCCAGCCGGACTGGCATTCGGCGCAAGACTTCAAGCGCCTGGGCAAGCCCAACCTGTTCTTCGGCATCACCGCCGGCAACATGGATTCCATGGTGAACCGCTACACCTCGGACCGGAAAATCCGCTCCGACGACGCCTACACCCCCAACGCCGAGCCCAACAAACGCCCCGACCGGGCCGTCACCGTCTATGCCCAGCGGGCCAAGGAAGCCTATCCGGGGACGCCGGTGGTGCTCGGCTCCATCGAGGCCTCCCTGCGCCGCATCGCCCATTACGACTACTGGAGCGACAAGGTGCGGCGTTCCGTGCTGCCCGACTCCAAGGCCGACCTGCTGATTTTCGGTAATGCGGAACGGGCCCTGGTGGAACTGACCCACCGCCTGGCCCGGGGCGAGAAAATCGGCGACGTCCGCGATCTGCGCGGCACCGCCTTCATGGTGCCCAAGGGCTGGCTGCCAGGCGAGGATTGGGGCGCGGTGGATTCCACCAGCGTGGACATTCCCGGCAAGGTGGATGCCCATCCCGATCCCTATGCCATGGGTGACAGCGGCCCCCGCAGCGCCCCGCCCTTTGCCGCCCAGGCCCAGGCAGCGGAGCAGGGCGGCGAGGTGGCGGTGCTGCCCCTCAAGTTCGTCCCCGCCGCCGAGCGGGTGGCGGCGCGCAAGGAGCAGCGGGCCAAGACCGTGGTGCGCCTGCCTTCCTACGAGCAGGTGGTGGAGGACCCGGTGCTGTACGCCCATGCCTCCCGCACCTTCCACCTGGAATCCAACCCCGGCAACGCCCGGGCCCTGGTCCAGGCCCACGGCGAGCGGGATGTGTGGCTCAACCCGCCGCCCATTCCCCTGACCACGCCGGAGATGGACCACGTCTACGGCCTGCCCTACGCCCGGGCACCGCACCCGTCCTACGGCGATGCGAAAATCCCGGCCTGGGAGATGATCCGCTTCTCCATCAACATCATGCGCGGCTGCTTCGGCGGCTGCACCTTCTGCTCCATCACCGAGCACGAGGGGCGCATCATCCAGAGCCGTTCGGAAGATTCCATCCTGCACGAGATCGAGGAAATCCGGGACAAGACTCCGGGCTTCACCGGCACCATCTCGGACCTGGGCGGCCCCACCGCCAACATGTACCGTCTGGCCTGCAAGGACAAGAAGATCGAGTCCTCCTGTCGCCGCCTCTCCTGCGTCTTCCCCGGCATTTGCGAGAACCTGGGCACCGACCATTCCCACCTGATCAGCCTGTACCGCAAGGCCCGGGCCATTCCCGGGGTCAAAAGGGTGCTCATCGGTTCCGGCCTGCGCTACGACCTGGCGGTGCAGTCGCCCGAGTACGTCAAGGAACTGGTGACCCACCATGTCGGCGGCTACCTGAAGATCGCCCCGGAGCACACAGAGGAGGGGCCCCTCAACAAGATGATGAAGCCGGGCATCGGCACCTACGAACGCTTCAAGCAGATGTTCGAGAAGTTCTCGAAGGAGGCGGGCAAGGAGCAGTACCTGATTCCCTACTTCATCGCCGCCCACCCGGGCACCACCGATGAGGACATGCTCAACCTGGCTCTGTGGCTGAAGCACAACAACTTCCGCTTGGATCAGGTGCAGACCTTCCTGCCCACGCCCATGGCTCTGGCGACGACCATGTGGCACAGCCGCAGGAATCCGCTGAAGAAGGTGGGGCGCGGCTCGGAAGTGGTGGAGACGGCCCGGGCCGGACGCCAGCGCAAGCTGCACAAGGCTTTTCTGCGCTACCACGACCCGGAGAATTGGCCCCTGCTGCGGGAGGCCCTGAAGGAGATGGGCCGCTCCGACCTCATCGGCAACGGCAAGCGGCACCTGATTCCCATCTTCCAGCCCCCGGGCACCGGCATGAAGGCCGAGGCTATGGTGCGGCGGGACGCCCGGGAGGCGCGGGACGGCGCTGCGGGCCGGCCCCAGGGCGGCATTCGGAAGCCGGCAGCAGGCAAGGCTGGGGGCCAGGTAGGACGTGGCTCTTCATGCCAGGCGCGGCGTCAGGCAGAAGGGGCGGGCCCTCGCGGCACGCCCCGTCCGGGAGCCAAGCCTAGCGCTGCTCCCAGCGGACGTCGCCGCAAATAACCTGCAGTTCCCCGTTCACCTTGAAGCTGCAGGAGAGGGTGACGCACAGGCTGGCGCTGGAGATGGAGAGGTAGGGCCGGGTCACCTGGACCTTGCCGAAATTCTCCACGGCCCGGCGGAAGTAGGGCCGGCGGGCCCAGCGGGCGCCCTTGGTCTTGGCCAGGGGGGCGAAGCGGGCGTCCTGGTTGGGCGAGGCGTCGCTGCTCCACAGGTTGGTGCCGATCTGCTGGCCCTGGGCGTCGAGCAGGTAGCAGAAGGCGGCATTTTCCAGTTCCAGGAAGGAGGCGCAGGCCTCCTCCAGGGAGCGGCCGGCGGAGAGCAGCACCGAGGCGTAGCCCAGGGCGTTGAAATAGGGCGCGATGTTCTCGTGGTAGCTGCGTTTGTCCCGCAGCCAGCGGGCATCGAAGGTCTGCCACAGGTCGTTCACCGCAAGGCCGGCGCTGGCGTCGGTGCTGACCCGGGGGGCAGGGCGGCCGAAATAGTAGCCCTGGACGAAATCCACGTCGGACTCCAGGGCGATGTAGGCCTCGTCGGCGGTTTCCACCCCCTCCATCAGCACCATGGCACCGGCTTCGTGCAAGAGGGAGACGATCTGGGGCAGGGTGCGGCGGATCTTGGGGTCGGCGGCCGCCTGGACGATGATGGAACGGTCCAGCTTGACGATTTCGGGGCGGATGCTCCACACCCGGTCGAAATTGGAGTGGCCGGCGCCGAAGTCGTCCAGGGCGATGAGGAAGCCCAGGCTGCGGAAGAATTCCACGGCGGCCTGGAAGCGGCTGTTGTCCTGCACCGCCTCCTCCAGCACCTCGATCACCAGGCGCTGGGGCGCCAGGCCTGTGTCCCGCAGCAGGGCGCTGACCAGTTCGTCGGCCTTGAGGTTGGGGCCGTTGAGGAAGACTTCCGGCGACATGTTGATGAACAGCCAGCCGTCGGCCTCCGGCTGGGCCGCGAAATTGTGCAGGTGGGTGGCCCGGGCCAGACGGTCCAGGTGCAACAACGTGGGATAATCCCGGTTCGCCCGCCCCAGCAGGTCCAGGGGGGAGATGGGCGTCTGTCCCGGGCCATGGCCGCGCATCAGGGCCTCGTGGCCGACGATGCGCCGGTGGGAAAGGCTGAAAATGGGCTGGAAATGGCTGGAAATGGCCACATCGCCGAAACGGCCGATGCGGCTGCCGGCAGGCTCCCCGTTTTGCGCCGGCTCCAGGGCGGCGATTATTTCGGCATATCCCGACTCGCCAATGATGGTCGGGATGCAATAACTGTTCAAAATGAAGTTCCTGGACAAAGTTCTCAACATTCTAGACCAAAAGTCATATGCAAGAGCGTACCCCCTATGAAATGCTGGGCGGCCCCCAATCCCTGCGGGAACTGGTGGACCGGTTTTATGACCTGATGGACCTGGAGCCCGAGTTCGCCGAACTGCGGGCCATGCATCCGCCCACCCTGGACGGTTCCCGGGACAAGCTGTTCATGTTCCTCTCCGGCTGGCTCGGCGGCCCCGACCTGTTCGTGCAGCAGTTCGGCCATCCGCGGCTGCGGGCCCGGCACATGCCCTTTTCCATCGGCACCGAGTCCCGGGACCAGTGGGTCAAGTGCATGGTGCGGGCCATGGAGGAGGTGGGGGTGGAGGAAGCCCTGCGCCTCAAGCTGGGCGTCAATTTCTACAACACCGCCGATTTCATGCGCAACCGGGAAGGCTAGGGCGTCCCCGCCGGCAGCATCGCCGGGGTGTCGGGGCCTCCCGGCGCCCGGTGTCTGCCCGCCGGGGCAGGCGGGACGGGCCTTTCGGCATGGCCTGGGCGGAGGGGCAGTACTGGCGCCCCTGTCCGTGATGGCCCGTAAAAAACCATATTGCGCTGCAAAAACAAGGGGCTGATTGTGCTATCATCACGGCCTTCCAAAAAAGGGTTGGCCGCTGTTGACCGCCAACGCCCCATCTTCCCCACCGAATTCTTTTTTTAGCGAATCTTCATGTCCCGTCCGATCCGTAACATCGCCATCATTGCCCACGTGGACCACGGCAAGACCACCCTCGTGGACCAGCTCCTCCGCCAATCCGGCACCTTCCGCGAAAACCAGCAGGTGGACGAGCGGGTGATGGACTCCAACGACCTGGAAAAGGAACGGGGCATCACCATTCTGGCCAAGAACACCGCCATCGAATACGAAGGCACCCACATCAACATCGTGGACACCCCGGGGCACGCCGACTTCGGCGGCGAAGTGGAACGGGTGCTGGGCATGGTGGATGGCGTGGTGCTGCTGGTGGATGCCGTCGAAGGCCCCATGCCGCAAACCCGCTTCGTCACCAAGAAGGCCCTGGGCCTGGGTCTGCGTCCCATCGTCGTGATCAACAAGGTGGACCGTCCCGGTGCCCGTCCCGACTGGGTGGTGGACCAAACCTTCGACCTGTTCGACAAGCTGGGCGCCACCGACGAGCAGCTGGACTTCCCCATCATTTACGCCTCCGGCCTCAACGGCTTCGCCAAGCTGTCCCTGGAAGAAGAGTCCAGCGACATGCGTCCCCTGTTCGAGACCGTGCTGTCCCACGTGCCCACCCCCGCCGGCGATCCCGAGGCTCCCCTGCAGCTGCAGATCGCTGCCCTGGACTACTCCACCTATACCGGCCGTCTCGGCGTCGGTCGCGTGCTCAACGGCCGCATCAAGCCCGGCCAGGCCGTGGCCGTGATGAACCACGGTGACCAGGTGGCTTCCGGCCGCATCAACCAGGTGCTGGGCTTCCAGGGCCTGGACCGGGTGCCGGTGGAACTGGCCGAGGCCGGCGACATCGTCATCATCTCCGGCATCGAGGAAATCGGTATCGGCCTGACCATCGCCGACAAGGACAACCCCGTCGGCCTGCCCATGCTGACCGTGGATGAGCCCACCCTGACCATGGACTTCATGGTGAACTCCTCCCCCCTGGCCGGCACCGAAGGCAAGTTCGTCACCAGCCGCCAGATCCGCGACCGCCTGACCAAGGAACTGCTGACCAACGTGGCCCTGCGCGTCGAAGACACCGCCGACTCCGACGTCTTCCGCGTTTCCGGCCGGGGCGAGCTGCACCTGACCATCCTGCTGGAAAACATGCGCCGCGAAGGTTTTGAAATCGCCGTGGCCAAGCCCCGCGTCGTCTTCAAGGACATCGACGGCGAGAAGTGCGAACCCTACGAAAACCTGACCATCGACCTGGAAGATTCCCACCAGGGCGCCGTCATGGAAGAACTGGGCCGTCGCCGCGGCGAGCTGACCAATATGGAATCCGACGGCCAGGGCCGCACCCGTCTGGAATACCACATTCCCGCCCGGGGCCTGATCGGCTTCCAGTCCGACTTCATGACCATGACCCGCGGCACCGGTCTGATGAGCCACATCTTCGACGACTACAAGCCCGTCAAGCCGGACCTGCCCGGCCGCCACAACGGCGTGCTGATCTCCCAGGAAAACGGCGAGGCAGTGGCCTACGCCCTGTGGAACCTGGAAGATCGGGGCCGCATGTTCGTTAGCCCCGGCGACAAGCTGTACGAAGGCATGATCATCGGCATCCACAGCCGGGAAAACGATCTGGTGGTGAACCCCATCAAGGGCAAGAAGCTGACCAACGTGCGTGCTTCCGGCACCGACGAGGCCGTGCGTCTGACCACCCCGATCAAGCTGACCCTGGAGTCCGCCGTCGAATTCATCGACGACGACGAACTGGTGGAAATCACGCCCAAGTCCATCCGCATCCGCAAGCGTCACCTCTCCGAGAACGACCGCAAGCGCGCGGCCCGTTCCGACGCCTGAGCCTCATGCTGAACCGCTGCCTGCCCTGTCGCGCATTCCTTGCCCGGCACCGGCGGGCGGTGCGCTGGGCGGCCTTCGTGGCCGCCCTTTGTCTTTTCTTCTTCTGGCTCGGCACCGTCGCCAAGCCTGTCACCGCCAGCGGCTTCTGCCGCGTCTATTACTGACTTCCGTCCGGAAGTCTGATCAATTCGCCCGCACCGGCCCTCTCAGGGGCAATAGCGCTGGAGGAAGGCCTCCGGCGGCAGGGGGCGGCTTTCCAGATAGCCCTGGAAACTGTCACAGCCCATGGCCCGCAGCAATTCCAGCTGGGTCTGCCGCTCCACGCCTTCAGCCACCACCTTGTGCCCCAGGGTGTGGGCCATGGCCAGGATGGCGCGCACGATGGCGGCCGCTTCCCCGTCCTGATCCTCGTCCAGGGGGAAGATGAAGGACTTGTCGATCTTCAGGGTGTCGATGGGCAGCAGGCGCAGGTAGGAGAGGGAGGAATAGCCGGTGCCGAAGTCGTCCAGGGCCAGGCCGACGCCGGCCTCCCGCAGGCGCCGCAGTTCCTCCAGGCAGTCGGCCTCCTGCCGCAGCAGCACGGATTCGGTCACTTCCAGTTCGATGGTGGAGGGCGGCAGGCCCTCCCGTTCCAGGCGCAGCAGCACGTGCTCGGCGATGCCGCCACCCCAGAACTGGCGCGCCGAGAGATTGATGGCGATGCGCGGCGGCGTCGCCCCCATGCCTTGCCGCAGCTGCCAGTGGCGGCGCCAGGCGGCGGCCCGGGCGATGGCCGTGTCCAGCACCCAGAGGCCGATGGGGACGATGAGGCCGGTTTCCTCGGCCACCGGGATGAACTGGTCCGGCGGGATCAGGCGGCCGCCGTCGTTCCAGCGCAGCAGGGCTTCGGCCCCCAGCAGGCGGCCGCTGGCCAGGTCGATCTGGGGCTGGTAGTGGAGCTGCAGCTCGTCGCGCTCCAGGGCCCGGCGCAGGCCGTTCTCCAGGCTGACCCGGGACTGCAGGCGCTCGTTCATGCGGCCGGTGTAGAAGCGCACGGTGTTGCCGCCGCTGGACTTGCCCTCGTACATGGCGGTGTCGGCGTTGCGCAGCAGGGTGTCGGCGTCGTCGCCGTCGTCGGGATAGAGGGCGATGCCGATGCTGGCGGTAAGGAAGAAGTCGTAGCCATCCTCCCGGTAGGGGCTGGCCAGGGTTTCCAGCAGCTTGGCGCCGATCTGGCCGGCCTGTTCCGGTAGCTGCAGGTCTTCCAGGATGACGATGAATTCGTCGCCGCCCTGGCGCACGATGGTGTCGGACTGGCGCAGGCATTCCTGCAGGCGGCGGGCCACGCTCTGCAGCAGGCGGTCGCCCTGGTTGTGGCCGAGGGAGTCGTTGATGTTCTTGAAACGGTCCAGGTCCACGAACAGTACGGCGGCCCGGCTCTGCTGGCGCTTGGCCCGGGTCAGGGCCTGGGGCAGGCGGTCCGCCAGCAGCAGCCGGTTGGGCAGGCCCGTCAGCTGGTCGTGGTGGGCCAGGTAGCGCATGCGCTCCTCGTGCAGCTTGCGCTCGGTGATGTCGGTGACGGAGCCGGCCATCAGGGTGGCAACGCCCCGGGCGTCCCGCACGGCGATGCCGCGGGAGGCGATCCAGCGGTATTCGCCGCTCTTGGCCCGCACTCGGTACTCGCAATAGAAATGGGGGGTCAGCCCCTTGAGGTGCTCGGACACTGCCCGGTTGTAGCGGGCCGTGTCTTCCGGATGCACCAGGGTCAGCCAGGCGTGGGTATCCATCAGGAAGTTTTCGCCGTAGCCGAGAATGGCGTGGAGGCGCTGGCCGGCCGTCAGCTCCTTGCTCAGGGGGTTCCAGGTCCACATGCCGTCGTGGGCCCCTTCCATGGCCAGTTCGTAGGCCCGGGCGGCACGGCGCAGGATGACGATTTCCCGCACGCTGCAGATGGCGGCAACGCCGCAGGCGAGGAAGGTGAGCCAGGACAGCCAGAGCTGCTCCACATACACCGCCGCCAGGCCGGCGCTGATGCAGGCGGCCAGCAACAGCAGGGGCGGCCAGGAGTGCCAGCTGCGGTGCAGCCCGACGCCCTGGGGCGGGGTGCTGTCGGCGGTGCCGAGGATGAGGGGCAGGATCTGGGGCATGGACTCAGTCTGGTCTACGGTCTGGGCCGGGGTGGACGGAGCGCCCTGTCGGCCGGAATGGATCTCCGGCGGAGGCGGGCAGCGGCAGTGTCGTCAAGGTTAGTGCGTCTGGCGCTATCTTGCCATCCCTATCTACTACTTTTGGCTTATTCTTCGTCCAGAACAATGCAAGTTAAAGGAGCCACGGCATGGCCGATGAGCTGCAGCTGGTCATATTCCAGGTCGGCAGGAAAACCCTGGCCCTGCCATTGCAGGAGGTGGAGCACATTCTTTCCCTCGGTGGCGAGGAAGGCCGGCAGGGCATTTCCGCCGAGGGCGGCATGATCCTGTTCCAGGGCCAGGCCATTCCCTGGCGGCCGCTGTGGGACCCCCTGGGGGAGCCCAGCGTGTTCCGCGAATTCGACGAGCTGGCCCAGACCCTGCCCCGGCGTCGGCAGGACCATCTGGACTGGATGGCCGCCCTGGAGCAGTCCCTGCGCCACGACATTCCTTTCACCAAGGCCCACAGTCCCCGGGAGTGCGCCTTCGGCCAGTGGTTCTACGCCTTCCGCACCGAGGATCGGCGGCTGGCCCTGCTGCTGTCCCAGTTCGAGCATCCCCACGCCCTGGTCCATGGCCTGGCCGAAGTGCTGCTCGGCCAGGTGGCGGCCGGTCGGCGGGATGAGGCCCTGGCAGCCCTGGATGCAGCCCGGCAGGGCGTGCTGGCGGAACTGCTGGCGCTGTTCGATACGGTCATTGCCCTGGTGCCTACTTTGAAGCGGCCCCTGGCCCTGATCCTCAATGACTCGGGCCAGCGCACCGCCCTGGGCGTGGACCGGGTGCTGGACATCCGCTCCGTCACCGCGACCGATGTCCATCCGGCCCGGGGCCGGCTGGGCGGCCTGGTGCCCCAGGCCTTCATCGGCGACCGCGCTTCCGGCGGCGCCCTCATTCCCCTGCTGGCGGCCTCCCAGCTGGCCAGCCTGGGCTGAAGCGGAGGGCGCTGCCTAGCCGCCGGTGGCGGACATGAAGCGCACCACCTGGGGCGCATCCAGCTGGCGGGTGAAATCGTGGCCCAGGGCCTTCATGCCCAGGGTGCGCAGGATGGCCTGGCGCGCCGGTTCGTCGTCTTCCGGGTGGCGGCGCAGCAGGGGCAACAGGGGGGTGGCGTCGTTCTGCCCGAGGCAGGGATAAAGCTCGCCGGTGGCGGTGACCCGCACCCGGTTGCAGGTGTCGCAGAAATTGTGGGAGTGGGGCGAGATGAAGCCGACCCGGGTCTCGCTGCCGGCAATGCGCCAGTAGCGGGCCGGGCCGCCGCTGCTCTCGTCGCTGGCCTGCAGGGGAAAGCGTTCCTGCAGGCGCAGCAGGGCTTCGTCGGAGGAGAAGTAGGTGCCGCTGCGACCGTGGCCCAGGTCTCCCAGAGGCATTTCCTCGATGAAGGCGATGTCCAGCCCTTCGGCCATGCAGTAGGCCACCAGGTCCGCCAGTTCATCGTCGTTGGTGCCGCGCATCATCACCGTGTTCAGCTTGATGCGCCGGAAGCCGGCGGCCTGGGCCGCGGCGATGCCCCGCAGCACCTGGTGCAGGTCGCCGATGCGGGTGATGGCGCGGAAACGCTCCGGGCGCAGGCTGTCCAGGCTGATGTTGAGACGCTGTACGCCGGCCCGGGCCAGGGGCGCGGCAAAGCGTTCCAGCTGGGAGCCGTTGGTGGTCAGCACCAGTTCCTTCAGTCCCTCCAGGGCGGACAGCCGTTCCAGCAGCCACAGAGCGTCCCGCCGGACCAGGGGTTCGCCGCCGGTGATGCGCAGCTTGGTGACGCCCAGGCCGACGAAAAGGCGGGATAGGCGCAGGGACTCTTCCAGGCTCATCACCTGGTGCCGGGGCAGGAAGGTCATGTCCTCGGCCATGCAGTAGGTACAGCGGAAGTCGCAGCGGTCGGTGAGGGACAGGCGCAGATAGCTGATGCGGCGCCCGTGGCCGTCCTGCAGCGGGCCGGCGCCCGGGGGCAGGGCAATGGCTGCGGCATTGTCCGGGGGGAAGGCGAGGAGGCCGGAGCGGGGCGGCAGGCTGTCGTTCTGCATGATTACTTGGCTGTCGGGGATGGCGGTTGGACCAGGTCGAGCTTCATTGGTTTTATCCGGGGCGCCCATGATATGGGTCAAATCCGTTTTTCGTCGCCAAGACCGTCGGTGGTTTTACCTCCGGGGTGTGCCATACGTCATACATGGCTTATGATGCCCTATCTCCACAGCCCGGTCCGTCTGCCATGTTCCGCTTCGCCACCAAGGAATCGCCCCGGCTCAAGCGCCTTCGCTCCATTTCCCTGTTCCAGGACCTCAGCGTCCGGGAACTGGTGATCGTGGACCTGCTGCTGCATGAACGCCGCTATCTGGCCGGCGAGGTGGTCTTCGATGCGGGGGAGGACGGACAGGGCATCTATTTCACCCTGGACGGCCGCATCGGCATCTTCCATCCGGGCCACAGTAATACGCCCCTCGCCGAACTGGGGGGCGGCAGCTTTTTCGGCGAACTGGCCCTGCTCGACGACAGCCCCCGCATGGCCCAGGCCCGGGCCCTGGACGACAGCACCCTGGCGGTGATGTTCCGCGGCGAGTTCGTCGGCCTGTTGCAGACCCATGCCCTCATCGCCTCCAAGATTTCCCTGCAGCTGGCCCGTCATCTGGGGCAGCGGTTGCGCAGCATCAGCCTGCCCCAGCCTCAGCCCCAGGAGGTGGTGGCGTGAGCCCTGTGGTCCGCCCCTTCCCCCGCCAGCCCCGTGCGGCGGGCCCCCTGGTGTGGGCCTGCATCCTCGGCACGACCTGCCTGCTGCTGTTCCTCTTCCAGAAAATCCTGTGGCTGGTGGTGCCCTTCATCCTGGCCCTGATCATCTATTACGCCCTCCTGCCCGCCGTCTTGCGACTGGTGCTGGCTGGCTATTCCGTCACTGCCGGCGCCTCGTTGGTTTGCTTCGGTGCCTTCCTTCTCCTGGGCGGCGCCCTGGGCCTGGCGGCGCCCTGGATTGCCGCCCATGCGGTGAGCTGGAACGAGTGGGGCGGGCGCTATCTTGCCGGCGGCGTGGGCTTCGTCCTGGGGAGTCTGTCCTCCCTGGAAAACAGCTTTGAGTTCCTGGCCCAGGCCCATCTCACGGACAGCGTGCGCAAGGGCATCTCCGATTTTTCCGCCAATTTCGTCTCCCGCAACCTGGCCGGCGCGGTGATGCTGGCGGCGGCCTGGCTGCCCTCCCTGCTGCTGGCGCCTTTCCTGGCCTTCTTTTTCCTGCGGGACGGGCGGCGTTTCAAGAAATTCATCATCCATGCCGTGCCCAATGCCTTTCTCGAGCGCACCCTGTACCTGCTGGACGAAGTGGATCGCACCGCCCGCATGTACTTCACCGGCCTGCTCAAGCTGACCCTGCTCGACACCCTGACCCTGGCCCTGGGGTTGTGGGCACTGGGAATTTCGGCCCCCTTCCTGCTGGGGCTGGTGACCGCCGTCCTGGCCTGGGTTCCCTATGTGGGCTCCATCCTCGGCTGCGCGGTGGTGGTGCTGGTGGCGGCCACGGATTTTCCCGGCAATCCGGGCATGGCCTACGGTGCCATCGGCCTCTTCATCCTGGTGCGCCTGCTCGACGATTTCTTCTTCATGCCCATGACGGTGGGGCGCAGTCTGCACCTGCATCCGCTGCTGACGGTGATCATGATTTTCGTCGGCGGTGCCGTGGCGGGCATCTCCGGCCTCATGCTGGTGTTGCCCCTGCTCGGTGTGGTGATGGTTCTGGGGGAAACCGTGGGGCAGGTGGTGAACGATCCCCGCCTGCAGGCCCGCCATGCCCATGCCCGCCGCCTGCGGCACGCGGCGGTGACCGGGGATCTGCTGTGATATTGGCCCCTTGGCGGGCGCCGCCGCTTGCGCGTAGAGTGGGGGTGCGGCCTGTCCGGGCCGGCCGGGAAGGTAGTGTCGTTGCGGTAAACGGAAGCGGCCCGCACGAATGCGGGCCGCTTGAATTTGGCTCCCCGACCTGGGCTCGAACCAGGGACCTACGGATTAACAGTCCGGCGCTCTACCGACTGAGCTATCGAGGAACTACTACAACTAACCTTGCTGCAAAACAGCCCTGCGGCTGCCTTCTGAATTCTTGGCTCCCCGACCTGGGCTCGAACCAGGGACCTACGGATTAACAGTCCGGCGCTCTACCAACTGAGCTATCGGGGAACAGAAGAGGCGCGAATTATAGTTTTCAAAATTAACGTCGTCAATCGGATCATTAAAAAAATATGGATACGAATCTGATCTACGAAAAGACCGCCGCGGGTGAGGAGGCAATGCGTCAGCGCACCCGCCTTGTGCAGCGCCATTTGCGCATGGTGTTGATCCTGGTGGACGGACGAACCAGCGTTGCCGATCTGGGGGAAAAGGTGGGCAACGAGCAGCTGGTGGAGAGTGCCCTCAGCGAACTGGAAAAGGACGGCTTCATCGCCCCCGTGCTGGAGCAGCCGTCGGTCTGGGACAAGGGCACGGCGGTGGTGCAGAAGGTCAAGGAAGTGGCCCTGGGCCAGCTTTCCGCCTTCGGCGGCAATTCCCGCCAGGAAGAGGTCCAGGTCGCACCGGCAGCGCAGGAGGCTGTGGCACCGGTGGCGTCCCCGGCCGAGACGGCGCCACAGGCTGGCTCGGCGCCTGCTGACAAGCCGCCTACGGTCGCCTGGCTGGCCGGCTGGTCCACCCAGACGGAAGCGTCGGCCGAGGGCGGCAAGGCGTCGCGGCCGAAGAAGGCGCCGGCAGGCGAAGAGACGGGCATCCGTCCCATCCGTCGCGGGGGGCGTGCTCCCCTGGGGCCGTTGGGCAAGGCGCTGTGGGGTGTGTGCGCAGCCCTGGGGCTGGCTCTAGCGGCGCTGCTGCTGTATCCCTATGACAACCATCGGCCGGAGGTGGAGGCGGTGCTGACCCGCATGCTGCAGCAGCCGGTGAAGGCGGCCCGGCTGCACGCCACCTTCCTGCCCCATCCCGGGCTGGTGCTGGAAGGCGTGCACGTGGGCCAGGGGGAGGGAATTGCCATCGGCAGCGTGCGTTTCCTGCCCCAATTGGGACATTGGCGGACCCTGAAGCAGGTGGAGGTGCGTGGCGTGAGCCTGCCCCTGCCGGTCCTGGCCAGTGTCTCTGAATGGGTCCAGGGGGCGCGGGCGGCGGCGGTGGTTTTCCCCGCCATCGAACTGGGGGAGATCACGCTCCAGTTGGGCGGCCAGTCCCTTGGTCCCCTCGCTGGTGCCCTGGTGCCGGAAGGGGCTGCCATGCCCCTGCGCCTGTCCTTGCATGACGAGGCCCGCACCTTGTCCCTGGACCTGACCCAGGCCCCGGGGGGTATGCAGTTGAGCCTGGAAGGACTGGGCTGGGAGCCGGTGAAGGACAGTCATCTCCGTTTTGATTCCCTCAATGCCCAGGGGCTTCTGACCCGGGACGGGCTGCGCCTGTCCAGTATCGACAGCCGAACCCTGGAGGGGCAGGTGAGCGGCTCCCTTTCCCTCAACTGGAACGGCGGAGTGCGCCTGGAAACGGATCTGGTGCTCAAGCATCTTTCCCTGGCCCGGCTTAATCAACTGCTGCTGGGAGCGGCGAAGGGCGAGGGGCAGGTCGATGCCTCCCTGCGCCTGAGCGGCCGGGCGGCCGAATGGTCGCGTCCCCTGAGCCTGGCCCAGGGAGAGGGCAGTTTTGTGGTGAACCGGGGGCTGCTGCCGGTGGATCTGGCAGAGGCCGTGCGGCGGGCATCGAGCGAGCCGCTGCGCGGCGGTGAGACCCGCTTTGAACAACTGGGCGGCAAGGTCCGGGTGGACCTGCAGGGCAAGCGCTTCTACGACCTGCAGCTGACTGCCGGCCTGCTGCGTGCTTCCGGTGTCGCTGCGGTGAATGTCGATGGCAGCCTGGGAGGCAGCCTGGATGTCCAGGTGGGTGGCAAGGGTAACGTGCTGCGCATGCCCCTGACCCTGGGCGGTACCCTGGAGGCTCCGGTGTTGCGCGGCGGGCGCCGCTGAATCGAGAGATAGGGCGAAAAAAAGGGCGAGGTGGAAACCTCGCCCTTTTTCATGCAGTTGCAGTTGGCTGTCAGGCCTTCAGCACGGCGGCAATGGCATCGACCACGGCGTCGATGTTCTTGCTGTTGAGGGCGGCCAGACAGATGCGGCCGGTACCCACGGCGTAGATGCCGAACTCGTTGCGCAGCACATCCACCTGGGCGGAGGTGAGGCCGGTGTAGGAGAACATGCCGCGCTGCTTCACCACGAAGGAGAAGTCCTGGGCCACGCCCTTGGCCTTCAGCTTGTCCACCAGGGCCACGCGCATGGCGCGGATGCGGTCGCGCATGCCGGCCAGTTCGTCTTCCCACATCTGGCGCAGTTCAGGAGTGGACAGCACGGCGGCCACCACGGCGCCGCCATGGGTGGGCGGGTTGGAGTAGTTGGTGCGGATGACGCGCTTCACCTGGGACAGGACGCGGGCGGACTCTTCCTTGCTGGCGGTGACGACGGACAGGGCGCCGACGCGCTCGCCATAGAGGGAGAAGCTCTTGGAGAAGGAGCTGGAAACGAAGAACTGCAGGCCGGAGGCGGAGAAGGCGCGCACGGCCACGGCATCGGCGTCGATGCCGTCGGCGAAGCCCTGGTAGGCCATGTCCAGGAAGGGCACCAGACCCTTGGCCTTGCACACGTCCACCACTTCCTGCCACTGGGCGTCGGAGAGGTCGGCACCGGTGGGGTTGTGGCAACAGGCGTGCAGGATGATGATGGAACCGGCAGCCAGGCCTTCCAGGAAGGACTTCATGCCGGCGAAGTTCACACCGCGGGTGGCGGCGTCGTAGTAGGGATAGTTTTCCACCACGAAACCGGCGGACTCGAACAGGGCCCGGTGGTTTTCCCAGGAGGGATCGCTGATGTAAACCTTGGCGTTGGGGGAGATGCGCTTGAGGAAATCGGCGCCGATCTTCAGGGCGCCGGTGCCACCCAGGGCTTCGGCGGTGATGACGCGGCCGGCGGCCAGCAGCTCGGAACCGGCACCGAAGAGCAGGTTCTGCACGGCCTGGTTGTAGGCGTTGAGGCCCTCGATGGGCTGGTAGCCGCGGGGCGGCATGGTTTCCAGGCGGGCCTTCTCGGCGGCCTTGACGGCAGCGAGGAGGGGAATCTTGCCGTTGTCGTCGTAATAGACGCCAACGCCCAGGTTAACCTTGGTAGCGCGGGTGTCGGCGTTGAACGCCTCGGTCAGACCAAGAATCGGGTCCCGCGGAGCCATCTCCACGGAAGCAAAGATCGACGAACTCATGCGTTGCTCCTGTTGTGCCAGTCATGCGGCGCTGCGCCATGCGCCATGCCGCGAGTTGGTGAATAATGTGCGCTTACAAGTTGTTCTGCCGATGATTCACTGCAGCGAAAGCAGAAGCAACAGGCGCAACGGATAATTCTAACATGAGCACATCCCCCAGCAGCCCGCAAACCGCGGAAGTCGTCACCTTTCCCGGCAGCCCCTATCGCCTGCACCAGCCTTTCCCTCCCGCGGGGGATCAGCCGGAGGCCATCCGCCTGCTGGTGGAGGGCCTGGAAGACGGTCTCTCCTATCAGACCCTGCTCGGCGTGACCGGCTCCGGCAAGACGTACACCATGGCCAACGTCATTGCCCGCACCGGCCGGCCTGCCCTCATCCTGGCGCCCAACAAGACCCTGGCGGCCCAGCTCTACGCCGAGTTCCGGGAATTCCTGCCGGAGAACGCGGTGGAGTATTTCGTCTCCTACTACGATTACTACCAGCCAGAAGCCTACGTGCCCTCCCGGGACCTGTTCATCGAGAAGGATTCGTCCATCAACGACCACATCGAGCAGATGCGGCTGTCCGCCACCAAGAGCCTGCTGGAGCGGCGCGATGTGGTGATTGTGGCCACCGTCTCCTGCATCTACGGCATCGGCGACAAGGACGACTACCACAACATGATCCTGCACCTGCGCCAGGGCGACAAAGCCGGCCAGCGGGACATCATCAAGCGCCTCTCGGAAATGCAGTACGAGCGCAACGAGGTGGATTTCCAGCGCGGCACCTTCCGCGTCCGCGGCGACGTCATCGACATCTTCCCCGCGGAGCACGCGGAACACGCCATCCGGGTCTGCCTTTTCGACGACGAGATCGAGACCCTGCAACTGTTCGATCCCCTGACCGGCCACCTGCTGCACAAGCTGCCCCGTTTCACCATCTATCCCTCCAGTCATTACGTCACACCCCGGGCCACGGTGCTGCGGGCCGTGGAGGGCATCAAGGAGGAGTTGCGCAAGCGGCTGGAGTTCTTCCACAAGGAACAGCGGCTGGTGGAAGCCCAGCGCATTGAGCAGCGCACCCGCTTCGATCTGGAGATGCTTAACGAACTGGGCTTTTGCAAAGGCATCGAAAACTACTCGCGCCACCTGTCCGGGCGCAAGCCGGGCGAAGCTCCGCCAACCCTGCTGGATTACCTGCCGCCCGATGCCCTGATGTTCATCGACGAATCCCACGTAGCCATCGGCCAGGTGGGCGCCATGTACAAGGGGGACCGTTCGCGTAAGGAAAACCTGGTGGATTACGGTTTTCGCCTGCCGTCGGCCCTGGACAACCGTCCCCTCAAGTTTGAGGAATTCGAGCGCCTGATGCGTCAGACCATCTTCGTTTCGGCCACGCCTTCTGATTATGAAAAGCAGCACCAGGGCCAGGTGGTGGAGCAGGTGGTGCGCCCCACCGGTCTGATCGACCCGGTGGTGCTGGTGCGTCCGGCCATGACCCAGGTGGACGACCTGCTTTCCGAAATCCGCAAACGCATCGCCGTTTCCGAGCGGGTGCTGGTAACCACCCTGACCAAACGCATGGCCGAGGACCTGACCGATTATTTAAGGGAAAACGGCATCAAGGTGCGCTATGTGCACTCGGATATCGACACCGTGGAGCGGGTGGAGATCATCCGCGACCTGCGCCTGGGGGAATTCGACGTGCTGGTGGGCATCAACCTGCTGCGGGAAGGTTTGGACATCCCCGAGGTATCCCTGGTGGCCATTCTCGATGCGGACAAGGAGGGCTTCCTGCGTTCGGAGCGTTCCCTGATCCAGACCATCGGCCGGGCCGCCCGCCACCTCAACGGGACGGCCATTCTCTATGCCGACCGGGTGACGGACTCCATGCGGCGTGCCATGGACGAGACCGAGCGGCGCCGGGCCAAGCAGATGGCCCATAACGAGGCCCACGGCATCACGCCCAAGGGGGTCTCCAAGCGCATCAAGGACATCATCGACGGCGTCTACGACCCCGACGCGGCGCAGAAGGAACTCAAGGCTGCCCAGCAACAGGCGGTTTATGAAACAATGTCCGAAAAGAATCTGGCCAAGGAAATCAAGCGGCTGGAAAAACAGATGCTCGAGTCAGCCAAGAACCTGGAGTTCGAAAAGGCAGCGGCGGCCCGGGATGAATTGTTCCGCCTCAAGCAGCAGGCCTTCGGGGCGGCAGTGCATGACAGGGATGAGACATGATCAAGGTTCTTTTCGTCTGCATGGGCAATATCTGCCGCTCCCCCACGGCAGAAGGCGTTTTCCGCAAGCACCTGCAGCTGCACAATCTGGAGTCCCGGGTCCAGGTGGATTCGGCCGGCACCCACGGCTACCACGTCGGCGAATCGCCGGATCCCCGTACCCAGCGGGCAGCTGCCGAGCGGGGTTACGACCTGTCCGAACTGCGGGCGCGCAAAGTGGCGCCCGACGACATGGAATATTTCGACCTGATCCTGGCCATGGACCGGCGCAATCTGGAAGGCCTGCGGGCTATCTGCCCGCCGGAGCGTCAGCACCGTCTCAAGCTGTTCATGCACTACGCCCGCAATTTCGACGAGGACGAGGTGCCGGATCCCTACTATGGACTCGGCTACGGTTTCGATGTGGTGCTGGACATGGTGGAGGATGCCTCCCTCGGCCTCATCGAATCCCTCAAGCGCGAACTGGGCTGCGAAGAACCGTTTGGCACCGGCAGGGGCGGCATCCGGAGCGTTGAGCGGGCCTGACTTCCCCTGGGATCGTGCCTGCCCGAATTCAGGGCGAAAAAAAGCCAGCTCCACGGAGCTGGCTTTTTCCTGGTGCTGACGCTTGGCCTTACTTGTTGCGGGTTTCCACCAGCACCAGAGGCTCGTCGCTGATCACCACCGGTGCCGACCGGGTACGCCGGGGGCGGGGAGCTTCGTTCTCCACCACTGCAGCCTGGACCTGACGGGCCTTGTCCGCGCTGGTTTCCACCATCACCAGGCCGCTGGCTTCCAGGGCCTGGTCGATGTTGGCGACCACGGGCTTGATTTCGGCCGGGGGCACGGCAATGGGTTCGACGGCGCGGGGCGGGGTCGGAATAACCTGCTCCTCCACCGGTGCAACGACCTCTTCGACGACCACGACCGGGGCGGCTTCGGGGATTGCTGCTTCAACCTGCGGGGCTGCTTCAACTGCAGCTGCCGGGGCTTCCTCTACTGCCGGCGCGACTTCCGCTGCAGACTCAACCACGGCAACGGTCGGCGCCACAGCTTCCACCGCGGCGGCTACCACGGGCTCGACCGGGTTTGCCACTTCCACAACGGCGGCGGCAATGACCGGCGCCTGTTCTTGGCTTACCTCGGTGACAGCATTTTGCTGCACTTCGCCTTCAGCGCCATTTTCCTGGCGGCGCTCGCCCCGGTCGCGACGGTTGTTGCGACGACCGCGACGACCCCGACCGCCCTCTTCATCGCCCTGGGGCGCGGCTTGCTCTGGAGCAGTGCCGGCAACCTGGGCGTTGAGTGCATCGGCCTGGGCGGCTACTGCCTGCTGGGCCTTGTCCTCGCTGTTGCGTTCGCGGCGGGGCTGGCGTTCGCGCCGCTCCTTGCGCTGCTCGTTCTGCTGTTCGCCGCGCTCGTTGTCGGCCTGGACGGCATTGTTGCGCTCGCCGTTGCGGTCACCCCGTTCGCCCCGTTGGCGACGGCCTTCGCGAGGCTGCTGCTCGCGGGCATTGTCACCCTGGGTTTCGCCGCGGGCGGGGCGTTCGCTCCGCTCGCCGCCGTTGCGGCTTTCGGCGCCTTCACCGCGGCCACGGCCACGCTGCTCGCCACGACCACGACCGCGCTGCTCGCCGCGGCCCTGGCCTTCACTGCGCTGGCCACGGCCCTTGCGCGGGGTGGCTGCCGGTTCGGGAGTGGGCTCGACGGTCTTGTTGCCGCGGAACCAGGAGAAAATCTTGCCGATGATGCCTTCGCTCTTGGCAGCAGGGGCGGCAGCCGGCTTCTCGGCCACCACGGGAGCGGGCTGCTCCGGCGTGATGTGCTTGATGGCGGCTTCCTGGCGCGGCTGGCGGGCTTCGCTCTGGGCATTGGCCAGTTGCTTCACTTCTTCCGCCGGCATTTCCATCATGCGGTAGGAGGGCTGTTGTACGTCCTCGTTGTTGAGGTCGTCGTGGCGCAGGCGCTGAATGGTGTGGGCCGGAGTTTCCAGGTGCACATTGGGGATCAGCAGGATGGTGACCTTGTGGCGCAACTCGATGGCCTGGATGTCGGGGCGCTTCTCGTTGAGCAGGAAGGTGGCCACGTCCACCGGCACCTGGGTATGCACGGCGGCGGTGTTGTCCTTCATCGCTTCCTCTTCGAGGATGCGCAGGATGTGCAGGGCGGCCGATTCGGTGGAGCGGATGTGGCCGGTGCCGGTACAGCGGGGGCAGGGGATGTAGCTGGTCTCGGCCAGGGCGGGACGCAGGCGCTGGCGGGACAGTTCCATCAGGCCGAAGCGGCTGATCTTGCCCATCTGCACCCGGGCCCGGTCATGGCGGAGGGCGTCGCGCAGGCGGTTTTCCACCTCGCGCTGGTTTTTCTGGCTCTCCATGTCGATGAAGTCGATGACAATGAGGCCGCCCAGGTCGCGCAGGCGCAGTTGGCGAGCGATTTCGTCGGCCGCTTCCTGGTTGGTCTTGAGCGCGGTTTCCTCGATGTCCTGGCCGCGGGTGGAACGGCCGGAGTTCACGTCCACCGACACCAGGGCTTCCGTGTGGTCGATGACGATGGCGCCGCCGGACGGCAGGTTCACCTGACGGGAGTAGGCCGATTCGATCTGGTGTTCGATCTGGAAGCGGGAGAAGAGGGGGACGTCGTCCCGGTACAGCTTGACCCGGTTCTCGTTGGCCGGCATGACCGTGCCCATGAAGGAACGGGCCTGCTCGAAAATCTCGTCCGTATCGATGAGGATTTCACCGATGTCGGGCTGGAAATAGTCGCGGATGGCGCGGATGACCAGGCTGCCTTCCAGGTAGATCAGGAAGGGGCCGGACTGGCTGGTGGCGGCGCCTTCGATGGCTTCCCACAGCTTCAGCAGGTAGTTGAGGTCCCACTGCAGTTCTTCGGCGTTGCGGCCGATGGCGGCGGTACGGGCGATGAGGCTCATGCCGCCGGGGACCTGCAACTGGTCCATGACGTCGCGCAGTTCGGCCCGTTCGTCACCTTCGACACGGCGGGAGACGCCGCCGCCGCGGGGATTGTTGGGCATCAGGACCAGGTAGCGGCCGGCCAGGGACACGAAGGTGGTAAGGGCGGCGCCCTTGTTGCCGCGCTCGTCCTTCTCGACCTGGACGATGACTTCCTGGCCTTCCTTGAGGGCTTCCTTGATGCTGGCGCGATTGTCTACGCCGGGCTGGAAATAGGAGCGGGAAACTTCCTTGAACGGGAGAAAGCCGTGACGCTCTTCGCCGTAGTTGACGAAACAGGCCTCGAGGCTGGGTTCGATGCGGGTGATGACACCCTTGTAGATGTTGCTCTTGCGTTGTTCCTTGGCGGCTGACTCAATGTCGAGGTCAATCAGTTTCTGGCCATCGACAATGGCGACACGGAGTTCTTCAGCCTGTGTCGCATTGAAAAGCATGCGTTTCATTTATTGGGCTCCCGCACTTTTCGCACGAACGGAGTCCCGGCGCAGGCAGCGACACGATTAGTTGGGTTGTACTTTTTGAGTCCGCATTGTGGGCGTGCAACTAATGGTGAAAGGAAAATGTGTTCCTGAATTCGCTGAAAAATCTTTCGGCGGGCCCGGAAATAACCGGAGCCGGGAAATCTGCTCGGGGGGACCGATGCGTGCTTAGGGCGCGCAAATCAAGTAGTATCGCTACTTTTGGTGAGCGAACTTAACCAGTTCCGATTTGCGTTGGCTTGATCCCATACAGGTTGGTACGGGTTGAGGCCGCTTAAGGCCTGCCGGATTTCATGGTTTCCCATTTTGCATGCCGCGCAATCATGTTGCGGCTGGGAAAAACCTTCTGGTCTCACGGCGCAGCGCCTCTTTCAGGCCGAGACGAAAATCCGTTTCAGTATATTCAAAATGCCCGACGTTAGCAAAAATTCCGTAACACGGGCCACCATCGGCGAAGACGAGCAGGGCCAGCGCCTGGACAACTACCTCCTGCGGGTATGCAAGGGGGTTCCCAAGAGCCACATCTACCGCATTCTCCGCAGTGGCGAGGTCCGCGTTAACAGCAAGCGTGCCGATGCGGCCTATCGCATCCAGGCTGGCGACATCCTGCGCATTCCGCCGATCCGGGTTGCTGCCCGGCCGGATGAGGTGGCGGCCGCCGAAGTGGCCGGCCAGGCGGTGAAGGCCGATTTGCCCCTTTTGTATGAGGATGATGCCCTGTTGGCTGTAAACAAGCCGGCCGGCATCGCGGTCCATGGGGGGAGCGGTGTGTCCTTCGGCGTCATCGAGGCCCTGCGCCATCAGCGGCCCCAGGCCAAGTTGCTGGAGCTGGCCCACCGTCTCGACCGGGAAACCTCCGGGATACTCCTGGTGGCGAAGAAGCGCTCGGCCCTGACGGCCCTGCACGACATGTTCCGTGAAGGTGGGGCAGGGCGGGGCGCCGACAAGCGCTATCTGGTGGCGGTGCAGGGGCGCTGGATGGACCCGCTACGCCATTGCCGGCAGGCGCTTCATAAATATCTGTTGGACAACGGCGAGCGCCGGGTGCGGGTCGATCCGGAGGGCAAGCCGTCCCATACGGTTTTCCGCCTGGTGGCCCGATGGCAGCGTTTCAGTCTGCTGGAAGCGGAACTGAAGAGCGGTCGCACCCATCAGATACGGGTGCATCTGGCGCACCTGGGATATCCCATCCTGGGTGATGACAAATATGGGGATTTCGCCCTGAACCGGGAATTGCAGCGGGAAGGGTTGAAACGCATGTTCCTTCACGCCTGGAGAATGCGCTTCCCCCATCCCCTGACCAAGGAAGCCATGAGCCTGGAGGCGCCCTTGCCGCCGGCTCTGGCCAGTTTCCTGCATCATCTGTCCGAAAGTGAAGTTCAGGATTATGGCGAAGCGTTTTGATCTAGTTGTCTTCGACTGGGATGGCACCCTGCTCGACTCCGCCGCAGCCATCGTCAGCGCCATCCAGGCGGCCTGTGTCGATCTGGGGCTGCCGGTGCCCAGCGATGCCCAGGCGCGCCATGTGATCGGCCTGGGTCTGTCGGACGCCTTGCGCAGCGCCGTGCCGGACCTGGAACCGGCCCAGTATCCGCTGATGGTGGAGCGCTACCGCCATCATTATCTGTCCCGGGACCACGAACTGGCCCTGTTTGCCGGTGCCGTGGAACTGGTGCGGGAACTTGAGGCGGCCGGGCATCTGCTGGCCGTGGCAACCGGCAAGAGCCGGTTGGGACTGGATCGTGCCCTCAAGGTCAGTGGCCTGGGCCCCCATTTTCACTCCAGCCGCTGTGCCGACGAGTGCTTCTCCAAGCCTCATCCCCAGATGCTGGAAGAATTGATGGCGGAACTGGCCGTCGCCCCGGAGCGCACGGTCATGATCGGCGACACCACCCATGACTTGCAGATGGCGCGCAATGCGGGAGTGGATGCCCTGGCGGTCAGCTACGGCGCCCACGAGCCTGAGGTGCTGCTGGCCCATGGCCCTCTGGAAACCTTCTCCCGGCTGGAAGACCTGGCGGCATGGTTGCGTCACCACGCCTGATTTGCGCCTCCGGCGATCTGCTCGAAGGTGGTGCCGGCGTGCGTTTCAGCGTGCCGCGCGCGGGCGGTGATGTTCCTGCATTTGCGGTGCGCTTTGACGGTGTGGTGCGGGCCTATCTCAACCGCTGCGCCCATGTGCCCATCGAGCTGGATTGGCAGCCGGGCGAATTTTTCGATCACTCGAAGCTATACTTGGTTTGCGCCACCCATGGCGCTCTTTACGCGCCGGAATCCGGCGCCTGCCTTGGCGGCCGATGCAATGGCCGGGGGCTGACGCCGGTGGCCGTGACTGAGCAGGATGGCCTTGTTTATTTTCTTGAATCGGATTGACCCAACGTGGATACCCCGACCTTGCCCCCTCCCGATTTTGGCCCCAAGCACGGCAATGATGCAGCCTGGGAGCGGAAGACCCTGGAAAAGCTGGCGTTTGCCTCCCTGGCCGAGCAGAAGACCCGGCGTCGCTGGGGCATCTTCTTCAAGCTGCTGGGTTTCGCTTATCTGACGGTCGTCCTGGCGCTGGCGTTTGACTGGGGTGACACGGAAAAACTGGCTGATGGCCGCCATACCGCTCTGGTGCAACTGAAGGGGGTCATTGATTCCAGTGGCGAGGCCAGCGCGGACAAGATCAATTCCGCCTTGCGCTCTGCTTTCGAGGACAAGGGTACGGCCGGCGTCATCCTGCGCATCAACAGCCCCGGCGGCAGTCCGGTCCAGTCCGGCATCATCAACGATGAAATCCGCCGCCTGCGCGGCAAGTACCCTGATATTCCCCTGTACGTCGTGGTTGAGGATGTTTGTGCTTCCGGCGGCTATTACGTGGCTGCCGCGGCCGACAAGATCTTCGTGGACAAGGCCAGTCTGGTGGGTTCCATCGGCGTGTTGATGGACGGTTTCGGTTTTACCGGGACCATGGACAAGCTTGGCGTGGAGCGGCGCCTGCTGACTGCCGGCGAAAACAAGGGCTTCCTTGATCCTTTTTCACCTCAGGACCCGAAGCAGAAGCTGATGGCCCAGACCATGCTCGGCGAAATCCACAAGCAGTTCATCGATGTGGTCAAGAAGGGGCGCGGCCAGCGCCTCAAGGAAACCCCGGACATGTTCTCCGGCCTGGTGTGGACCGGGGCCCGCAGCATCGAGCTGGGTCTGGCCGACGACTTCGGCACGGTGAGCAGTGTGGCCAGGGATGTAATCAAGGCCGAAAAGGTGATGGACTACACCCAGAAGGAAAACATCGCCGAGCGCTTTGCCAAGCGCTTTGGCGCCGACATGGTGCAAGGGGCGGTCAAGGCCCTGGGGCAGGCCAGCCAGCCCCAGGCCCGTTAAGTCCAACTCCTAGACAGAAAGGAAGAGGAAAACCGTCGGCTCCTTGGCGACAGGGTCCTCCTCCTTGCGCCACTGGGCCACGCTCAGGGTGCGTAGGCGCTGTTGGGGCAGGGTCAGGCTGCTGGCCAGGCAGAGCAGGGTGGAGGGCGCCAAGTGTTGCAGCAGGCTGTTGAGCATCTGGGTGTTGCGATAGGGCGTCTCGATGAACATCTGGGTCTGGTTCTGGCGCCGTGATTCCTGCTCCAGCGCCTTGAGGCGCTTGCCGCGCTCATCTTCCTTGGCCGGCAGGTAGCCGTGAAAGGCGAAGCGCTGGCCGCACAGGCCGGACCCCATCAGGGCCAACAGCAGGGAAGAGGGGCCGATCAGCGGCACCACGGTAATGCCTTCCTGCTGGGCCAGGCGAATCAGGTCGGCGCCCGGGTCGGCAACGCCCGGGCACCCCGCTTCCGATACCAGGCCCGCGTCAAATCCCTGGCGTAATGGTTGCAGCAGCCCTTCCAGGGCATTGGCCCGGGTGTGCTCGTTCAATTCCTGAATCTGGATTTCCTGCAGGGGGACCGGAATCTCCAGGCTTTTGAGAAATGCCCGGGCACTTTTGGCGTTCTCGGCAATGAAGTGTCGCAACTGCCTGGCCTGTCCGCAGACGGGGGCGGGCAGAACCGCAGCGG